>JAPXRV010000114.1:0-9763 GCA_033813415.1 Opitutales bacterium
ATGCGGTGCGCGCTGAGCAGGTGGATGATCCGGCGGATTACCGGTTCTGCAGCTATGCCGCTGCAATGGGAGGAAAGGCATCAGCTATGGAGGGCTACCGCTTGATCTACGGTGGACGCAGCTTTGCAGACGCTATCGCCGGGTATCGTCTGTGTTTGTTTGGAAAGGGTGCAAAACCGAAGGGCGAACTGGACAAAGACCGCGGCGTGATTCCCGCTGAGAAGTTGGATGCGGTGATCCGCGGCGGTGGAAAAGTGGAGATGTCTGAATTGCTGCGCCGGAGGGTCCGTTACTTCAGCTATGGAATGGCGATTGGTTCCAAACTTTTCCTGAAGGGGCTCTATGAGGAACACAGGGAGTGTTTTCCGGAGAGCCGGAAAGCGCGATTTGCGTCGATGAAAGGTGCGGATTGGGGTGAATTGCAGGTGGTTCGGGATCTGAAAGTCAACTTGTTCGGATGATGATGACCTGATAGATGACGAAGCGGTGTTGGGATGGTAATGCGCCACCGTGATCTGTTATTCCGCTGTTGAGTCAACAATCGTTAGGAAGCGTTGTTCGCTGAGTGCTGTTCGGTTTTCGCATTTGTGTCGGAAAGGTGGATCGATGTCATGTCTGAAGTGGTCTGATTCACGGTTTTGACTTCCATGGATTTCCGAAGACAAGCAGAAGGGATCGCCCGGCGATGGCGCATCCCTTGCGCTTCGATGCCAAGGATGGATTGGTTTTGGAGGGTGTTTATTCGACTTGGATGGTGAAGCTTTGGGAGTGGGAGTTGAATTCGGGGGCATACATGCACTGGATTGAGGCGATGCCGCTCTGGTAGGTGCCGCGATGTTGGATGCGGGTGGAGTATTCGAAGACGTAGGTGCCTTTGGGGAGGCTATCGATGAAGAAGTGGGTGGCAGTGTCGCGGGTGCTTTCGTAGTAGGAGAGGCGGTCCTGCCATTTGTAGCGGCTGAGCACGTTGACCGGTTCGGTGCCACTTCCCCTTTGATCCTTCATGTGGACAAACTCGAAGTCGCGGTCGGCGCGCAGTTCGATGCGAACGACCAGTTCATCTCCCGGCGCGAGCGGGCCTGAGACGGGTTTGAGGACAGGTCCGCTTTCGCCGGTCTGCTTGATCCAGAGGGACTTTCTGAGCTTGAGCGGGTTGTCCTCGTGGGGAGTGACTTTTTCAATGTCCTCAATGTATTGCCAATGGGCACTGCCCCAAGCGACGCCATCGTCAGTCTTCCGCAAGGTGATTTTTCCCATATCGGGGCGAATCTCGTTCCTGATCCAGGTTTGCTCATAGAAACCGGTGCCGGCTTCGACATGTTCCGGCTGAATGGTCTCGCCTCCGAGGGACACTTCCACCAGCGCATCGCTCGCGAGGAGGTTGCTTCCATGGTTCAGCATGGCGTAAACCGCATCGGCGGTGGCTTTGGTGCTCTCCCATTGTTGGGTTTGCTTTTGCTTGAGCAACCAGATCTTGCAGTCCTCAACCGCCTCGAAATCCTTGGTGATTTCGGCGAAGGCTTCGATGATGAGTGCCTGGGTCTCGATCGGGGCATGATACCACCACCATCTTTCGGAATGAGCTTTCCAATACATTCCGAATTCCTCGTGATGGACGGCGCGCTCCTTCACCGATTGCATGATGGCGTGCGCGGTTTCCTGATCGCCAAACCGATGCAGCGCAATGGCGAGGTGAACCTGGGTTTGCAGGGAGCCGGACTTGTTCCAATGTTTCCGGGCCTGATTCAGGAAGTAGTCGAACGCTTTCCGATGTTTGTCATCAATCGGCTTGGATTCGAGGAAGAAGCTGCGGGTGTAGAGATCGAAGGCATCAAGGTATCCGGGAACGTAGCTCTCAGGTTTGAGTGTATGGGTGATATACTTATACTGTTTTTCAAGGCCCAAGTCCAAGGCAGGAAGCGCCTTCAGGGCTGGTCCGGTATCCATATCCACTCCCATTTTGCTCAGGCGACCGAAGCCGCAGACGATGTAGCGCGAGATGTAATGGCTGCCAACTCCGCCCGGGAACCAGGGCCAGAGACCATTTTCCAGTTGGCGTTCGCTCAGTTGGCGCAGTCCGCGGTCGGTTTCTTCCTGAAGGCGATTGCTCTCGAAAAGGAGCCCAAGCTGTCTGCGCGCTTCGCTCTCGCCAAGAGCGTCCCTCATCCATGGAGTCTCCTCGATTACGACCCCTTTGATGTCCTCGTTCTGGAAGAGTGGGCTTTCAAGCGATGAGGATTCGCGCCAGAGGTCGAAAACGCGCCGGATCTTCGGATCGGAATTTGCGATGTGACTTGCCAAGGCGTTGGCATAGAGGCGACTGAAGAGCTGCTCGCTGCACTCGTGCGGGAACTCCATCAGGTAGGGCAAGGCCATCACGGCATACCACGCAGGCTGGGAAACCATCTGAACCTTGAGGCTCTGGTGCCGCAGTGTGTCGGAATCGGCAGAGGCAAGCAGCTTGTCGAAGCTGAACTCGCGTGTGCCTTTTCCCCGAATTGGCAGCGGCAGGGATTCGGTCAGCAGGATACCGCGGTTCAGCACCGGCAGGTAGGCTTCTTCGCCATCACTGAGGTTAGCGCTGGCGCCAACGGCTTTGTAGGTCAAAAATCCCATGCCGTCCGGCACCGTGATGTCCCATGAATAGGTGCGGGACTCTCCTGCCGGGATCTCGAAAGGCAGTTCGGGTTGTAGGTTGCCAAGCGCTGAGTCGACCGGGTTCAGGGTGGCGGCATCCGCAAAGGTCAAACGCACTTTGCCCGAGATCGCTTCCGCACTGCGGTTGGTGACCTTCACCGGGAAGGCGATCTGATCCCCCTCGCGAACGAAACGCGGCGGGTTGGGCTGTACCATCAGGTCCTTGGAAGTCGTAGCGGTTCCAGTCAGCAGTCCGGAGCGCAGATCCTTGTCGTGGGCAAGACCAAGGAAGCTCCAGCGGGTGAGTGCCTCCGGCATCGTGAATTCGATCCGAACCGTGCCATCCTTATCGCTCAGCAGGTGCGGGTAGAAGAATGCGGTCTCCTGCATGTTCTTGCGCGCATGTACGTTATCAAGAGAAGCGTGGGGTTCTTCTCCAGTGCTTTTCTCAATGTCGGAAATCATCTCATCTGTGACGATAGAAATTGCTGAGCCAACATCCGACAATGTGGTTTTGATGCGTGTTCCCGCTAGTGTGTTCGTTGCAGTGTATCCTGAGTCTACACGTGATTCCACCATAAAAGGACTTGAGGAATAGACATCTTCTTCATCTCCCCTCGAGTAGGTGGCACCCCGTCCCATAGAAAAGATCATGTCATTTGAACGGATTGAAGATATCCCGTCCGAGAAAGCAGGGTAGGTCCAGTTCGATGATTTCTTGTCAATCGATATCCTCCCAAAGGATTGTGAATGGACCCATCTCATTCCATGAGCAGGGCTGCTCAGCTGCTGCTCATTTCTGAACCAACCGAATGGCAAGAACCAGAAGTGATACGAAAACGCATCAAGCGAGGCATCGTAAAGGGTAGCGACCATTTCAGCAGTTGCGGGTAATTCATTTGGTCCGTTGATTTGGGCGGTCCACGTGACGGTTTCTTCCGGACGGAGCTTTGAACGGAACTGCTCCCAATTCACCGACAGTTGCTTGTTCGTCCATGGCACATCCACTTGGAAGCTCTCGCTGTGGAGTGTGTTGTTTCGCATTTGGGTGATTCTGAGGGAGAACCCGCCTCGCATGGCATCAATCACCGGCACTTGGATGGTTTGCTGCGTGTTTCCATGATAGGTCCAATAGCGCTCCAGATAACGGCCGTTGCATGCGATCTCGACAAAGGCCCGGGCGCTTGGATGTCCACTTCCCCAAGTCGCGGTGAAGGTGTCTCCCGGTTCAACGGCATTATTTGAGTGCGCAACCACGAAGGGAAGCGGGATCCGGAACTTGGAGGAATCGGGATCAATCACGAAACAATCGCGGAAAGCTCTGACGGTTTTTCCATGTGAATCCTGCGACTCGAGTTCAATCCGGTAAGCACCTGTCTTCAGTTCAAAGGAAGCTGTGATCTTTCCGGATTCACCGGTTTCAAATGATTCCTGTTTGAGCAGGGCATCGGTTGTCCAGTGCCGCAGGTCTTTGGATGTTGCTGACCCTTGAAGGTCCGATCGTCCGTATCGATGGTATTGGGATTGTTCAGCAGCCTTGCTTTGCAGGGAATCCGAGGGAGCCTTGAGTGAAAAGACCTTGATCGTTCCACGGGCGGGCTGGGGTAGACCTGAGAGAGTAGAGGTGGCAATCGCCACTTCCACAGGTTTGTCTATGGTCTGCCACTCGTCGACTGTCAGCCCGGCCTGCATGGAAGTGTATCCGACGCGAATCGATTGGCCGCCGGAACGTGTTTCACCGGAAGAATCGGTGACATCGGCATATACCGAAAAAGAAAAAACCGGCTCATCCTTTTCTGAAATGGATGGATCCGGAGTCGCCAGGAATGTGATGGAGAAACTCCCATCCGATCCGGTGCTGGTCTCGCCACGCGCGACTATGCCGTCGGATTCCGGGCGGCTCCACCAGCACCAGTATGGCATGCGAGCGTTTCGTTCCACACGCCAGACGACCTTCGCACCGTCGATAGGGGCTTCGGTGTAGGCAGATGCTTTTCCAGTAAGGGTGATATGCTCGTTGAGACGTGGGGATTGGGCCGGCTGGTCAATTTTGACTTCGAACTTGGGGCGTTTGTATTCCTCGACCCTAAATCCGGTGCTTCCTGATTGGTCAAGTGCAGCAATGCGCATTCCTCCGGTGAGGCGATCCCTTGGTGCTGTGAACGTCCCTCTGAAAGATCCGAAATTGTTGGTGATCTGTTCCGTTCGGGCGATTTCCTGGTTGTTGGCATCGTAGAAAACAACCGTTACCTTGCGGTCACTCAGGGTGTGATAGGAAGCCTTTGCCTCATCCTCATGGTAGAGCACTCCCTTGTAGTGAATGGTTTGTCCCGGGCGGTATATGGCGCGATCCGTAAAAAACGTGCATCGATCAGAAGGGCTTTGGCCCTGTGCGAATGGATAGCTGTGTGCATCGAGCCAGACCTGGTTGTCTCCATGGCTGGCGAGGATTCGAACTCTCCGGTCGTTCTTTATCGTTCTGGTGAAGGAGAACCGGCCGTTTTTATCGGAGGTTACGACTGAGTCTGGCTTGACAAAAGGAAAGCGAGCGGGAGTTGCATTCTCTCGAAGCCAAATTTGAACTTTTGCATCGGGGATCGGCTCGCCGGTAATTGCGGATAGGACAAGCCCACATTCCTCTCCATCGTTGTTTTCGGGCATCAAGATTGCACCTATATCGGTGACGGTTACCAGCGAAGAGGAAATGAAGTTATCTTTCAGGGCGAAGCCATCGTCTATGCTGGCGAGCAGAAGGTAGAAACCCGGGGTCAGTGTTTGAGGGATCGGAATGTCTGCTTCGTGTTGGGCATAGTCATGGTGGGGAGGTAAGTCAGCGGACCATTGAAGAATGGGAGTTTGGACAAGGAATTTCCCGAGAGCTTCTTCCCATAAACGATTGGGTGATAAGGATGGGAACTCTTCGGATGATAACTCGACTAAACGGAAATGGATTTGGCTGAGGTTTCGGAATTCGACCTGAATTGGCTCGGTGCTGCTGTTCCATGTCTGCTGGTGAGCCATTTTGAGTTTCGGGGCTTCGAGTTGCTGAATCAGATTGTAACAATCGATTCCACCCTCACTTTCCGGAAAGGCCTTGAATCCAGCGGTGGCAATTGCATGGGCTTCATCCGGTTTTAGTGAACTTATGTGCTTCGCTAATGTTGCGCGTGCAAAGCTGGAAAATTCATGGTGGATCGATGCCTCGATCAGGTGTTGGAGAGCTATCCGATAGTCGGGATCATCAATGTTTTGTGTTGATGCATTTTCTCCGAATTCAATGCGGGCAAGATCTGCATCGAAAAAGGCGGATGCGTCGGTATCCGACGCGTGAAAGCTGAGCAGATCCTGAAAGAGCTGAATGGCTTTTAGGGTGGGGGATTGTGGGTCTGTGGTTTCGGGCTTCCATGCCATGAACTCATTGGCGGGAGCAAAGATGGGATCTTCCGGTTGGATTGTGAAAGGATTAGGATGACTGTAGGGCGCCCGTTCTCCAGCCTGATAAAAGGACAAAGCTTCATGGGCCAGAAAATCATATAGGGTCGGACGGTACCGGGTTGGAACGGTTCCCGGTTCGATCACCTCCATCCAATCGGAAATCGGGGTGGCCTTGAGTGTGTCGGCATGTTCCAAGGCAGAGGAAAATGAACTGTCGATCTCCGAGAGGATGGTGGCGAGGTCCCATGTGGCGAAATCATCTCCCGGAGGGGCATCGGTGTGGGTGCGATTGACGAACTTCCATTCGTTTTCCTCGTAGTATTCCCATAGCCAAAGTGCATGGATGGTGTGTAATACGGGAAGCATTTCCGCGTGAGCTTTTTGGATCTCCGCATTCAGCCGTTTGATGGCGGATTCCGTTACCCCCATTTGTGATGCATCGATGGAGGCTTCCATTCTTATCTTCATCATCATTGCCATTGTGGCCTCGGCGTAGGCTTTATCGGCGAGGGCCTCCGGGAGGATCTTGTCGAGGTGCTCAAGGGCCGTTTTCGGGAGCTGATTGTCAATGGCCTTATCGACGGCTTCCCAGAGTGCTTCTCTGGCATCGGATGCGCAGGCGAAGATGGAGAGAGCAAACAGGCAGAGGCAGGCGAGGATGGGATTTTTCATGAGGTCGGGTTAGGGAGGTCAGTCAATCGAAGGATGGGAACGGGTAACAAGCCCGATGAAATCGATATCGCCGGGAGCCGTCAAGCCATGGCCGCAGGAGACGGTGGAAGGCAGTTGTCCGGACTCGCGCGGCGAAGCAGGGTTTGCTTGGGGACCCGGAAGAGGGTGACCAAGGCTGGCATGACGCTATTCCACGACAAAGGATCCGACATGGATCACCTCCTTGATATCTTTAAGGCGGAGGGTGACACTCTTTTCCTCGAACTCTGGGGTCCCGAATCCGGTCTGGAATGCGAGCTGTAGCGTGGTGCTGCCCGAAATGATCTGTTGGGTGTTTCCGTAGTAGTTGGCTTGAATCCGGTAGGTGCCGGGCTTGGCCATGCGGAGAACGAACTCCTCGGGGCCGTAGCCGCGGGTGAAATCCCGACTGATGAGACCGCCCTGATAGGTGAGGTTGTGATCGTATTTGCAGGTTTCCCCGTTTGGATCGGTAACCCACAGGTCGATATCGGTGTTGTCGGCGTCCCATGTAAGGACCACGCGCATGTCAAGCGGCATCGGCCGGATGAAGCGCGCATCGATTGCGCTGAGATCCAGCCCGGAGGGTGCGGAGGAGATCAAGGCATTGAGCTCGTTCAGTGCGATCAGCTCGATCTCGGGGAAACGCCCATCCCACGAAGAGGAGATGACTTTCCAGAAAAGGTCGATGGCTTTGCGGTGGTCTCCGATGGTCTGCCATGTGAGTGCGAGGTCGCGGAAGCTCTGGGGTTCCTCGGGGCGGATGCTGGCGACCTTTTCAAAAACCGGGATTGCGAGTTCGGGATGCCCGGCCTGAACGAGGCGGTAGCCCAGAATCCGGAGGATGGAGTGGTTTTCGATCTGGATTTCGGCCAGGTTGGAGAGGACGCGGAGCGCAAGGTCCGGCAGGTTTTTGTCCATGAGGATGTCAAAGCAATCGAGGTAGAATGCGGTGCTGCGCAGGTAGTCCGGTTTTTCTTCCAGATAGGCGCGGTAGCAGTCCTCACCGTCCATGCGGTTGAGGTGGGCGGCATAGGATGAGTCGGGTTTCCATGGCTGGAGCGCGATGGTGGCCGTGTTGCCTGCCGCGATCATTTTGTCCTCATCGAGCCCATCACCGAGGCCACCGGGTTCGCCGTAGTCGTGAATTTCATCCGATGCGAGCCTTTCCTGCGCTTCGCCTTCATCTGAAAACACAACTGTTTCGCGGACTTGGACTTCCTCTGGCACGGATGCGGAAAAGGTTGCTCCCATGGGTGCGGGAGGAGTCGCACCGGCGGTTTGCGCGCTTTCCTTCTTCTCCTTTTCGGGCTCCATTTTCGGGTCGTCCTTCGGGAACTTCTTCTCATACCACTTGATCCTGGATTGGAATAGCCTTAGGACATCATCGAGATGACGTTCCTGATCCGCGTGTCTGTCCTGGTCGAGCTGCCGGATCCGGTTCTCGTATTCGGAAAGCATGGACGCGGGCGGGCGGATGCGGTAGGTGACGTAGTCCTCTATGGTGTCGAGGATGATGAGCGAAGTTCCTTGGGTGACGATGTTGAAATCCTTGCCCAACTGCCCGATCTCGGCCCGGTTGCGTTCAAAATCGGTTTCCAGTGAACGTATGCGCGAAGCTGCCCAAACCCGTGGCACGAGTGGGGAATCGGGAGTTTTTGATGAGACGGGGATCAGGTGGGAGTGGGATTTGCCATCTCCGGTGCGGATCACGAGTTGGATCGAAGCCTGGTTTGCCCGGAGAATGCCCGTAACTGCGGCGCCTTGATTCAGACGTGCGCCGGCAGCGGGAGTCACAAACGCGAGATCCTGGGGGTTGTAATCGATCGATTCGATGATGGACGGTGCGTCGGTAAGTTGTTGGATCGCCTTGTCCGGGGAATCGGAGAGCAGGTTGACGAAGGCCCCTCCCGAGCGCTCGGAAAGGTCCCGCATGCGTGAGGTGTCCGACTGTGCGGTGGATGTGACGCAAAACACCGGGACGCTGCTGGTGAGAGGATCGTTGGAACCCCAGTTCTTCATGCCATCGCTGAAGACAATGCACCAATCTCCGGTGAATGCCGAAGCGAGCGCATCCCAGCAGGTTGCGCCATCCCTCGCTGCTGACTTCAGGGTGTTGCGAAGCCCGGACCAGTCGCCTTTACGGATGGAGAGAGTGCCAGCGTCCTCGATCGAGTTGCGCAGGAAGTGGAGCTTGACGTCCACGTCGGGATAGGCGGCGAAGAAGGATTCGAGAAACGCGAACTCGCGATCGAGGTCGCGTTGTTGGGCGGAGCCGGAGGCGTCCCAGACCAGTGAAATGGTAGAAGGCGCCGGGCGTTTGGATGGCGAGTGAGAGGGGATCGTCAGGGGCACATAGAAGTAGGTTTTGCCATTGGCCTGTCCCGTGAAAGCGTGGGGTTTGGATGCCTGAGGCAGCTCGACTTCGACCGTGCCTTCGGCTTTGAAGTTGGTGGCCGCGGCCTCGCTCACCCAATCCTTCCGCCAGTCCGAGAATACCAGATCATTGCCTGTCACATGGACCCCGGGGATGGAGTCCGATCCTCTTACCTGTATGCGGACCGAAAAGCCTTTGACGGTGCCGTGGTTCAGGGGAAGCCTGAAGACCGGGCGGTTTCCCTGGGTGGACAAGTCTTCCAGGGTGCCGATGATCACCCGTTTTGAGCCGTTGGCCGGGATCGGGTAGATGCGGGCGCGGTAGTGGTTTCCCTCGGTGCGCTCGAGTAGCCCGGGATCGACTCCGCGTCGCTCGATGGCTTCAAATACCTCCTGGCCACGCTCCTTTTCGACCGGGACCGCCTCGCGGAGTTCGCCGGAAACATCCATGGCGAAACGCACAACGCTTTGGCCCTCAAGCAGAGGAAACTCGAGACTGCCCTCGAGAATCGTGCCATTCGGGTTGTGGAACACCAGTTCCGAAGTGGTCATGGCATAATTGCCCAGGATGTCGACATCGATTCGAACGCTCTCCAAAACCACGCCCTTGTCGGCGCCGGGCACC
>JAPXRV010000115.1:0-9737 GCA_033813415.1 Opitutales bacterium
ATGAGTCCTTTCTGGTGGGTCCGACAGAACGCACCAGCGAGCTGTGGCAAAAAGTGCAAGCCCTCCTGCAACAGGAGCTCGATGCAGGGGGCGTTCTGGATGCCGACACCAAAGTTGTCAGCGGCATTGCCTCGCACGATGCGGGTTACATCGACCGGGACATGGAGCAGATTGTCGGGCTTCAGACCGACAAGCCCCTCAAGCGCGCCCTGATGCCCTACGGCGGGCTTAGGGTGGCGGTCAAGGCCCTCGAAGCTCATGGACGGAAGATCGACCCGGATACGCTCGAGATCTTCACAAAACACCGCAAGACTCACAACGACGGCGTTTTCGACGGTTACACGGAAGATATCCGCAAGGCGCGCAATGCCGGCATTATCACCGGGCTTCCGGATGGATATGGTCGTGGGCGCGTGATCGGAGACTACCGCCGCGCCGCTCTCTATGGGGTCGACCGGCTCATTCAAGACAAGATGAGCCAGATCCAGGAGAGCGACACTGAAGGTTTCAGCGAGGAGTGGATTCGGGAGCGGGAAGAACTCAACGAGCAGGTTCGCGCCCTCAAGGATCTCAAGGTCATGGCAAAACGCTATGGCTTCGACATCTCCCGCCCGGCTCTCAACGGGCGCGAGGCACTCCAGTGGACCTACTTCGCCTACCTTGCCTCCGTCAAGGAACACAATGGAGCAGCAGTTTCGCTTGGGCGGATCAGCACATTTCTGGATGTGTACTTCGAGCGCGATTTTGCCGAGGGCACCCTCACGGAACCGGAAGCACAGGAACTGATCGACCATCTGGTCATGAAACTGCGAATGGTGCGCTTTATCCGGACACCCGACTATGATGCGTTGTTCTCCGGCGACCCAACATGGGTGACCGAAAGCCTCGGTGGCATGGGTGAGGACGGACGCACCCTGGTCACCAAAAACAGTTTCCGTTTCCTGCATACGCTGAGCAACCTCGGACCCGCACCAGAGCCCAACCTGACCGTGCTCTGGGGCGAACGGCTGCCCGACGGGTTCAAGCGCTATTGCGCAAAGGTATCCATCCAAACCAGCTCCATTCAGTATGAGAATGACGACTTGATGCGTCCCTACTGGGGCGACGACTACGGGATCGCCTGCTGCGTTTCCGCCATGCGGATCGGCAAGCAGATGCAGTTCTTCGGCGCACGCGCTAACCTCGCCAAAGCCCTGCTCTATGCTATCAACGGGGGACGTGACGAGCTCACAGGCGAGCAAGTCGCCCCGAAAATGGAGCCCTTCCGCGGCGACTACCTTGAGTACAAGGATCTGATCAAGCGTTTCGACAAGATGATGGACTGGCTTGCCGCCACTTATGTGAAGGCGCTCAACATCATCCACTTCATGCATGACAAATATGCCTATGAGCGCATCGTCATGGCCTTGCACGACCGCACTATCCTTCGCACGCTGGCGTGTGGCATCGCAGGGCTTTCCGTTGTCACGGACTCGATATCGGCCGTGAAAAACGCACGGGTCAGGGTCATTCGCAACGCCGATGGGCTCGCGGTGGACTACGAGGTCGAAGGCACCTACACCGCCTTCGGCAACAACGATCCGGAAGTGGACGCCATCGCCGCCGGTCTGGTGGAGCAGTTCATGGACAAGATCCGCACGCAGCCCACCTACCGCAACGCGCTTCCGACCCAATCCATACTCACCATCACCTCCAACGTGGTCTATGGAAAAAAGACCGGAAGCACACCCGATGGCCGGAAATATGGCGAACCTTTTGCCCCCGGCGCAAACCCCATGCACGGACGCGACACAAAAGGGGCTGTGGCGTCGATGGCCTCCGTCGCAAAACTGCCATACGCCCACAGTCAGGACGGGATTTCCTATACGTTTTCGATCATTCCACGGGCATTGGGCAAGGATGACGAGGACCGCGTCTCCAACATCGTCTCGCTGCTCGATGGCTATTTCTCGGAAGGGGGACACCACATCAACGTCAATGTTTTCGCCCGCCGCATGCTTCGCGATGCCATGGAGCACCCGGAGAAATATCCGCAACTCACGGTCCGGGTGTCCGGTTACGCCGTCAACTTCATCCGGCTGACACGTGAGCAACAGCTCGACGTGATCAACCGCACCTTCCACGACGGAGTCTGATCCGACCGCAATCCGACAGACCATGCTCGTTGAATCCTACGACGACCTGATGCAAGGGGATCCCTCACCCGAGTGTGAGGGCTTCCTGCATTCGGTCGAAACCTGCGGAACCGTGGATGGTCCCGGAATTCGATTTGTGCTCTTCACCACGGGATGTCCCCTGCGTTGCCTGTATTGCCACAACCCTGACTCCCAGCGTCTCAAAGCCGGGAGAAAGGTCACTGCCGGTGAAATGGTTGAGCAGATCCGTCGATACCGGCCCTTTATCAAAAACGGTGGGCTGACCATCAGCGGGGGCGAGCCACTGGCCCAGCAGCGCTTCATTGAGTCAGTCTTCCGGGATGTGAAACGGATGGGACTGCACACCGCCCTGGATACCTCGGGTTGTTTCGGAACCCGTATCCGGCCCCATCTGCTCGATGAGGTGGACCTGGTGCTGCTCGATCTCAAGAGCTGGACCAACGCCCGGCACCGGAGAATCACCGGACAGGCAATGGATGAAGTCCTCGCTTTTGCCCACCACCTCGAGGCAATCAGGAAACCAACCTGGATCCGCTTCGTGCTGGTTCCCGGACTCACCGATGACGACGAGACGCTGGACGGCATCGGGTCCTTTGCGGGCTCCCTGCGCAATGTTGATCTCGTCGAAGTCTTACCCTTCCACAAATACGGCGAAAGCAAATACGAACGACTGCAGCAACGATACGAGCTGAAAAACTGCCCCGAACCAACCGACCAGGAAGTGGAACGCGTAAAAGCCCGCTTCCGGTCCTACGGGTTGAAGGTGCGATAAATCAACTGCCGCTCACCCGCTATATCCTTCCCGCCACCCTGATGAAGCTTCCGAAAAACCGCTGGCTCATGGCACTCGCCGCCGTAGCCACCCATCTGTCCATCGGCTCGATCTACGCCTACAGTGCGTGGAGCATGCCGCTTGAAAACACCTTCGGCTGGAACTCCACCCAAACCGCTCTCGCTTTCAGCATCGCCATCTTCACGCTGGGGCTGTCTGCCGCATTCATGGGCCCATTCATGACACGGAAGGGGCCTCGTTTCGGCTGCCTTCTCGCCACCTTGTTTTTTTGCACCGGACTGCTTGGCTCAGCCCTCGCATGCTGGTTGGAGAACCTGCTCCTGTTTTACATCTTCTTCGGTGGAATCAGCGGTGTCGGATTGGGCTTGGGCTATGTCGCACCGGTAAGCACACTCGTGAAATGGTTTCCCACTCAGCGCGGACTGGCCACCGGATTGGCCATCATGGGATTCGGGTTCGGGGGAATGGTGTGCACACTGCTCATCGACACCTTTTCTCCGGCAAGCGACGAGGTCCGGATCCCAGCCTCCATGTCGGCGTGGGAATACAATCAGGCCATTGAGCAGGATCCGTCAGCAACCTTTGCGAACGCGAGTGAGGGAGAGCTACGCACCGTTCTGGTCTATGAGAAGCCCGCGATTGTGCGGACATTCCTCATACTCGCCCTCCTCTATTTTGTTCTCCTTTTCCCAAGCGCCCTCCTCATCTCCCCACCACCCGATGGGCTCACCGGATCGGCCAGCGCCAAACCCGCCGTGCATCCCCATGAGGCACCCCACTCCACATCGAAGGGTTCCCACCATTCCCATTTGGATATCTCACCCGCTCAGGCGATCCGGTCACCGGCGTTCTACGGCCTCTGGCTCTTGCTTTTCCTGAATGCGTCGTGCGGCATCGCCCTGATCGCCACCGCCAAAAAGATGGGTTACGAGATGGTTCATCTTTCTGCCACTGGAGCGAGTGCGCTGGTCATGGGGATTTCCATTTTCAACGGCTTGGGGCGGCTTGTCTGGTCCACCCTATCCGACCGCTGGGGTCGTCCCAACACGTTTATTGCGTTCTTTGCGTTGCAGGTCATCGCATTTCCCCTGCTTGCCCACACCGCTTCGATTCCATGGCTCTTCATGGGCCTCACCTTTCTCATCCTCAGTTGCTACGGCGGCGGGTTTGCCACGATGCCCGCCTACATCAGCGACCTGTTCGGGGTTCGATCCATGGCCATCATTTTCGGATGGATCCTGACCGCCTGGTCCACTGCGGGCATCATCGGACCCATGATCAGCGCAGCTATCTACGACGCCACCCACAGCTATCAGCTCAGCCTCTACATCTTCACGACGGTGATTGCGCTTGGACTCGCGATCGCGATCGGCATGAAGCTCAGGATCCGGCATCCGCACTGAAGGCATACAGAGGATCGACCGAAACCACCGATCCGCCACGGCCTGTCAAACCGGCGTTGAACGCCGCCGGGCCATCCCCACACCCGAGAATGCGCCGTTTCAAATCCTCGTCCGACAGCGCGAACATCGCCACATACTCGGCATAGGACCTTCCCCATGGAACCACACCACTCAACTCAAAAGCCATAAATCCACCTTCTTCTGGTTTTGCACACCCGAAGATCGTATCTTCCCCTATCCATAAATCTGAATGTGGGCGCAAATGGCCCGATGGCTCCACACCGAACTTGAAGTCTCTTTCTATCCCGCCCATGCTGTTGCTGACACAGGCGGGTTGACAGGATTCATGGATCACCCCCTATCCCACCAGTTCGTTTAGCCAAAACACCCAGCACATGCTCTACATCTTTGCAGGTCTTCCAGGCACCGGGAAATCCACACTTGCGAAAAGGCTCTCTCAAAAGCTCAATGCCACCTATTTGCGAATCGACACACTGGAGCAGGGTCTACGCGACCTGTGTGGAGTATCGGTCACAGGTGAAGGGTATCGACTTGCCTACAGAATTGCAAAAGACAATTTGCGCCTGGGAGAAAGCGTGGTTGCGGACTCATGCAACCCGATCACCTTGACCAGAAACGAGTGGGAGGATGTCGCAAGGGATTCCGGGTCTGGGTTTATCCATCTGGAGATTATCTGCTCCGATATACCGGAACACCGGGGTAGAGTCGAATCGCGGGCTTCGGAGGTTCCCGGACTTAAACTGCCGACATGGGAGGATGTCGTGAACCGGAATTATCACGAATGGGATCGTCCACGCACTATCGTTGATACAGCCGGAAAATCCGAAGATGAATCATTCGCCTCACTACTCCAGATTATCGGCAGAAAATGAAGGAATTGGTTTTCTGAAAACACCCATCCCGATCCACGTCCATTGAGCCCATCGGGCGAACGTTGTTGATAGAAGATTCTTTAACATCGCTCGCGTAGCTCGCTATAAGCCCTTCGGGCCACATACGTTTTGCTGGCGCAAAACAACAGATCTAGAACTAAGAATATGTTGCCGAAGCGAAGCTGAGGCGTCTGTGCCCCGAGCCACAAGCGAAGGGCGTAAGCCCGCAGGGCGATGTAAATGAATTCATCTCATCCACAGATTTCGCAGATTACCGCAGATTATAGGAAAGCCTCCATCCTTCGTGCTCTCTGCGCTCTTCGTGGTTAAGGGTCTTCAATCCCTCTTCCTTAGGGTCTCCGGGTCTTGAGTGCGGATCCGGCTTGCCGGATCAAACGGGCGTGAGACAAGTCTTCTTCAAACCTTTAGATCCTGTTCATCATGTCCAAAATCCCTCTTCCGGAGGGGGTGGCTTCAGCCATCCTCTACAACCATACCCCACCCGCCGTCCAATCGCATGGCGGGCGAGCGGGAACGCTCATCCCTACCCCAAAGGGCTCTCCCAATAGTAACGGGAGAATGCCCCTCGTTCATTTGCTCCCCAAAACGTCGGAAACTCCCGAACCCGGTAGGGCGAGGGGTCCCCACCGAGCCGCTCTTCCCTCTGCGCTCTCAGCATCTCTGCGCGAAAGCCTCTTCTTCTTCATCCTGTTAATCCAATCCAAGAATTTCTATCTCTCGCCCGGCTTCGCCTCTATGCGCCAAGCTCACAAGGAAATCCATCCTTTGTGCCTTGGTACCTCCGTGAGAAAACCTCCTCCTAATCCCTGAAAATGATTACAAATTACGATCCTAATCCGGAATCCACACCAGATCCCTACGATCCCACTCCCAGCGAATGTAAGACGTCAATTATAGTGGTAACTCCTCATCCCCAAACAGATACTTACGGCAACTCGTCCGACTCACCCAGTGACATGTGTCATCCATCCCACGCACCATCGCTCGACGCAGCCTATTCCTCATCTTCGTATTGAAATTTAACGCCCATCTGTCCAAGCAACTCATACCACCTCAAACATAAGGCAAATGAGTATCTACCAAACCATCGAATGCTTCCAGATTTTTGGTGAAATACTTCGAAAGTCGCCTTCCACAAACCGGGCAATAACTAATCCTTTGATTACAGACAACAACTCTAGGCATTGCAGTGGAATAGTCGCCATTTGATATTTTTCTATTCAACAATTCGCAGTTACTCATACTAGTGGTTCTATACTGCAACACGAAATACCTTTCATCCGTATCAAAGTTTCTGTATGCCACCACAGAAAACCCAGCCGACCCAGCTGCTTCAACCATATCATCTAACCAACGACAGCACCATTTTGTTTTCATATATTCAATATTTTAGAAAGACTACATCATGCACAATCAGCATAATTTACTGACCATCTGCCACCACATTTCCACTATCATCTACAAGCTCTCCCATTGCATATTGCTTGAAGTGACCTGCATTTTGGAGCGACTCTTTTCTCATCTTTCAGCCGGAATGACAGCAATTCCTTTGCTCGAACGTTTAATCACACATATATCATCATTATGCACCGGACGACTCCCATCAAAAACGCCATTTCGTCTATCGGAATCCTACGGCTTAGAATACTTCCATTCAAGCCAAAATCTATCGCTTTCTGAATTGGAAGATAGATACTTAACAAGATTCCTAGATTCCACAAAAACAACAGATCTCTCTCTGCCAAAAAGATTACCTTTTCTCTTTTCAAATGGAATCATGACCCAAACAGGAGAGGATTCCCATTCTATTATCAGGGTCCCGTTTTCAATTCTCCATTTTCCGTAAACAAATTCCCATAAATATTCTGAGAAATGATCGCATTTTCCATTCTCGTGAAAAGAAAAACCAGATTTGAATAGATGGATAGATGACTCACGTATGAAAGACTCAGATACACCATCAAATACCTCTAGTCTTTTTCCGTTATGAAACAATCCAAAAACCAACATAACAGATAACAAAATATTCATAATTTTTGACTTATCTTGATTCCGGAAGGGAGGACTGAAAAAGTGTCAGTCCAATTATTCATGCTTCTTTGGAGCAGGCTCCAGTTTTTGCGGTGGCTGTTTCGTCGATGTAGACTGAGCAGACTCTGGACATAGGAGGGAGTTCCGACGTGTGGGTTATGCGTAAAAGAGCGGTGGGAATGAACTGGGTAATGATTCAGGGAGGGATGGGTTCAGAATGGCAATTTTGCTTCAGCAGGCAAGCAAATGCTTTCGCCAGCCGGCCTAGATGAAAGAACATCCGGTCTATCGACCTGAATGCCAAGCGCGTCCGTATTGCCGAATCGAGAGTCGGAACACTCACGTGTTCCGCTACGGGGAAATGCGGACTGGGCACTCGCGGATTCACGGTGCAATGAGTGCAACCTCAGGAAAATAGGTTTTATAGCGCGCCACATCACGCGTGAGAATGGGGATTCCAAGGAACGCCGCATGGGCACCGATGAAGAAATCGGGCAGTGGAGCGGTTTTAGTACCACCTCGCTTGCGGTAGTCCATGAACGCCTGAGAAGCGAGATACAATGCGGGTTTCGGAATCTCCTGATATTTGAGCTCAAAGGGAGCCAGCGTTTCTTCCAGTTCCTTGACGCTTGCGGCCCGGCATCCCAGCTCGGCGAAGATCATCGGGTTAATCAGAGACTCCCCAAAATGCTTTAGGAGCTGATCGATCGCCCATGGCCTCCACATGGGATCGTCATGAATGACATCTGAGAGGACATTCGTGTCAACCAGCACGGGCATAGTTCAATTCTCTCCGCGGGTTAATGCCATCAAGTCATCCGTGGTGCCCCTATCTTTCCAGACCCCCACCACCGCCTCGATCCGCCTGCGTCGTTCGGCCATGAGAGCGTCAGGATCGCTGGAAGCCTCGACGGCATCCGGCTCATCGACCGCACGAGTCAGGATCGACCGCACTTCGGCCTCCATCGACGTCTGGTGGCGCGCCGCCCGCATACGCAATTTCTGTTTAACGGTCTCGTTCAAGTTGCGTATTGTCAGCGTCGTTTTCATCCAACATACGCTAGCAATGAATGCAATGCTGTCAACCCAAGGATATATGTGGGATTATCGTCATCTGAAACGGCCACCACCATCTTCCCTCTCCCTCTGCGCTCCCCGCGGCTTCGCTAGAGAACCTCTTCCTCTTCGAACCTGCATCCCTTCGACTCCGCACAGCGGATCTTAGTGAGCCCAACGGGCGAACGTTGTAGAAGAAGCTTGAATCACTATTTGATCTCTACCATGCTCATAAATGATGAAGTTGCATTCTACACGGCCATGCCGTAGGGTCATCTGACCAAAAGGGCAAAAAGAGTAATTTGCACGGATGAGTCCGACAGTTTTTCACTACAAGCAATACCGTTTCTTTTTCTTTTCACGTGAGGAACCCCGCCGCCACATCCATGTCCGATCACCCGATGGCGAAGCGAAATTCTGGTTGGAACCGGAAGTCGAACTGGCGAAGAATCATGGATTTTCACAGAAAGAGTTGAAAGAACTCTCGAACATCGTGAAGGAAGCATCAGATGAAATCTGCAAGCATTGGAACAAGCACTTCCGGACCTGAGGTCACGGATATCTCTCCATTCGGAGTCTGGATTCTATATCGGGCGAAGGAGTATTTTCTGTCGTTTTCAGAATTTCCGTGGTTCCAGAACGCTTCGGTCCAGATGGTCTTTAACGTAAGCGAGGAAGGTCCCGAACATCTCCGATGGCCCGATCTTGATGTGGATCTCATGCTCGATTCAATCAAATGCCCAAGCGATTTCCCAATGGTATACGAGACATCTGGAACCTACCGCCAATCGACCCCTTCCGCTGAGTAAGGAAAAATCCATCGTTCCCCTTGCTCCAATCTTTTAGTCTTGGTCAGTTCAAAGACGCAACCAGGGTCAGTCCAGAATGCCACTAGATTAAGGGGCTAAGGGCAAGAAAAAGTCCTAAAAATATACAAATGAACAAAATAGTGCTCGACCATGGCTAAATACCAATATAACGTATTGGTGTGAAACAACTTAAGCTATATTTCAAAGGATTCAACCGTTTATTTGGCCGAGCACCGAAATCGAGCCTGCAAAAACAGCTTGAAGCTGTCGAGGCGATTCGCAAGGGACAGCCTAAGAGGTTGAGTGCTGTGTTCGGTGAAGTGATCGACACGCATTTGCTTCGCAAGAAGCCTGGTGAGAGGAACCGGGCATTTACCCGTGTGACGGTGTTCTGGGCAGCACTGGGCCAGGTTTTCTGGGGTGGCAGTTGCCGGGCAGCACTGCAGGAAATTCAACAGGCCCGCATGGAGGAGGGGCTCGATGCTTTGAGTGCCTCCACAAGCAGCTATTGCACGGCCAAGAAGGAGCGCATGGATGAAGTGGACCTCAAAGCAATACTGGTCAAGCTTGGTAAG
>JAPXRV010000116.1:0-9647 GCA_033813415.1 Opitutales bacterium
CGATGCTGTCAAAGGAGATGCAGCGTTCTTTTCAGGTGGATGATGGTGGAGTCCATGTTTGGGTTGCCAGTGGGATGCGTTCGGATGTGCATGATCGGAAGCTGGATCAAATCGCGGATCGGATGATGTCGACGCCCGAGCGTGAGAGGGCTTCATCCTTTGTCTTTGAGCAGGATCGCCATGCGTATATCGCTTCCCGGGTGGTGTTGCGCCAATTGCTGGGCGGTGTGCTGGGGATGGATCCCGCATCCGTTGAACTTGAGGCAGATGCCAACGGAAAACCCCGGCTGAAGGGCGATGCCGTGCGTTTTAACCTGTCCCATTCCGGTGACCTGTTGCTGCTTGCCTTGTCCCGGGAAGGCGATCTTGGGATCGACGTTGAGTGTTGTCGCTCGCTTGAGGCGTTGGAGTTAAGCCGCCGCTTTTTTTGTGCGGAGGAGGCGGATTGGATCGAGTCGCTTGCCGGCAGTCGGAGGCTTGCGGCGTTTTTCAGGTTGTGGACCTTGAAAGAAGCCTACCTGAAGGCGATCGGAAAGGGGCTTTCGCATCCACTGGATGAGGTGCCCGTGATGGGCCTATGCGGGGAGGGAAAGTTGCTTCGGCGCACATGCCTGCCGTCCTTGCCTGGTTGGACATGGGTCGATGTGCCGGTGGCCGATCCCTATGTCGCCGCGTTGTGCCATGACGGAGGGGATGCTCGCATCTCGATTCATGAGTGGAAAGGGGTTGTCGCATGAACCGTATCGATAGACTGGCCGGAACCATCCTGCTCTTGCAAGGTCATCGGGGGATAACGGCCGAACGTATCGCTTCGCATTGGGAGATAAGCCTTCGCACGGTTTACCGCGACCTTGCAGCATTGGGGGAAGCCGGGGTGCCGATCACCTGTGATGCGAGCGGGGGGTATCGTTTGATGAAGGGCTACCATGTCCCGCCGGTTATGTTCACGCAGGAGGAGGCCGCGGCCTTATTTGTGAGCGGGACGATTGCGGATCAGGTTGCGGATACTTCTTTGAAAGCGGGTCTCCAATCCGCGCTGCTGAAGGTGCGTTCCGTATTGCCCGAGGACTTATATGAGCGGATGGAGGCGATGAAGCGCACCCTTGCGGTCTGGCTTCACTCCGGAACCCACGCTGATTCGAGCGAATGCATGCTCCCCATTCAGAATGCGGTGCTCGACCGGCGTTGCATGGAGATTGCCTACGATACGGCGGCCAAGGGCACCGTAACCCGCAGGCGGGTGGAGCCTTTGGGTGTGCTCTACTACAGCGGGCATTGGCACCTCATCGCATACTGTCGCTTGCGTCACGACTTCAGGGATTTCCGGATGGACCGGGTTCGTGACTGGCGTGTGTTGGATGAACGGTTTCCGGGGCACAACGAGTTTTCGTTGCATGATTTTGTGCAGCAGCAGATGGCCGGAAGCCTCGGCTTACCGCTGGTGATCCTTGTGGACGGGCCCTTTGTGGACCGCATGCGCAAGTCCCTTTTCTGGACCACCGTGAAGGAGGAGCCTTTGCCCGATGGGCGGGTCCGGATGCGCTTCCCCGTGGACAGCGAGGATTGGGTTGCCGGTTGGCTGCTCGGCTACGGCGGCGGAGTCACCGTCGAAGAACCGGCGTCACTTCGGCAGTCGCTGTGCGATCTCGCCTGCGCCGTCTGCAAAAAATACCCCAGGTGAAGAGGGAGGATCATGTCTGTAATTTGACGGAAGCATAGAATCCAATTTTACATTCGAGGAAGGGATCCTTTACGGGGCATTTCGGTTTTCGACCATTCCCTATGTCACTCCGATATTCGCACGATTATCGTCGGTCAGGTCTTAATCCTGTAAAAGTATCTCTACTTAGATGCAGGAGGAAACGGCGTTGTTCGTCGGTATCAGGTGATGGGTTGAATCGATCGCCCGCAGCTTCGGTCAGCTCCCGGAGCTTATCGAGGACGGATAAAGAGGTGGCATGCCCATGGCGGATCAGCCAAGAGCCAACGACTGTTCCCGTGCGTCCTCTTCCGCCCCAGCAGTGTAGGTAAAGCGGGACTTCTCGATGCAGAGCTCCGTCTATGGCGTCGAGTATGTGTTCGAGCATGTTCATGCTTGGAACGGACCGGTCTGGAATCGGAAAATTGGCAAATGTTACACTTTTCCCGGCTTCGCGTGATAGTCGGTAGAGCAGTGGACAATAGTCTTTGATCGGTTGACCACTGTGGTCGGTTTCTTCCGGTTCCATCAGTGAAATGAAATACTCTATTGGCGTGTCTATGAGGGATTGGCATTTGACCCTTTCTCTTAATGGATCCACGTCGCCAGGGTAGCATCCGGCCAGAAATCGTCCCGGTATGACCCAGTAGCTGCGATCGTGGGGTGTATTCATTTGCCCAGGGCTTTCTTTACTTCCCCGGAGAAGGTTATCTTCACTCCGGCCGTTTCCATTTCAGATAATGCCTGTTGAATATCACCCTCGGTGAGGTTTACTCCCCGGCAACCATCACTCACCAGAAAGGTTTCAAATCCAATAGATTGAGCATCCAATGCCGTTGCTTTCACGCAGTAGTCTGTGGCCAATCCCAGTATGAATACGCGGGTCACACCGCAGTTCTTGAGAAAGCCTCCCATTCCGGTGCTGCGACGTTTGCCGTTATCAAAGAAACCGGAATAGCTATCGATTCGGACATCGGTGCCTTTTCGGAAAACCTTCAGGTTATGGGGCAGGTCGAGTTTGGTAGAGAAATTGGCTCCCGGAGTGTCCTGAACGCAGTGGATTGGCCACAGAACCTGCGGCAGCATTTCAAGTTCAATCTGTTCACCCACCTTCTTCCCAGTATGGTTTGCTGCGAAGCTCATATGTTGGGGTGGATGCCAATCCTGAGTGGCGACGACCAACTGGAAGCATGGGATCAGCGTATTTGCAATCGGGATGACGGCATCACCCTGGGGAACGGCCAGGGCCCCTCCGGGGAGGAAGTCGTTTTGAATGTCGACGAGGATGAGAGCGTTCATTGTGTTAGATTTCGAAGTTAAGTCCTTGATCACGGAGCCGTTGGTAGGCTTGTGGGTCAAACCGATACAGTTTCGCCGCCCGATGGGCGACATCTTGCTGTATCTCTTGAGTGTCGATCAGGAAATCCATCGACAGGATCTTTTTCCGGAAGTTCCTCTTGTCCAGAGGCTTTTCCAAAACGGTTTCGTAGAGTCGCTGCAGTTCAGACAGTGGGAATTTTTCCGGAAGCAATTCGAATCCAATGGGCTCATAACGGATCTTTCCTTTGAGCCTTTTACATGCGACTTCCAAAACGTGCTCGTGATCGAAGGCCAAGGGGGGGAGGTCAGTGAGCGGAAACCAGGCAACATTCATTGCGTCACTGGCGGCTTGGATGTGGTGGTCGATCAGTTTTACCAGTGCATAGTAAGCCACGCTGATGACACGTTCTCTCGGATCGCGATTGGGGGATCCGAAGGTGTAGAGCTGTTCGAGGAATAGGCGGGATATGCCGGTCTCCTCCTGCAGTTCCCGACGTGCCGCGGTTTCAAGGTCTTCATTGATCTCAACGAATCCACCGGGGAGAGCCCACCGATCCTTGAATGGTTCCTGGCTGCGCTGAATGAGGAGCACTTTCAAGTCTGACTCGTCAAATCCGAACACAACAGCATCAACCGTTACGGCAGGGTGGGGGTATGGATAGGTGAATGTCATAAGTGTTGTATTGTGTAGATATTACACGAAGTCAAGTTGATAGTGTAATATTTACACCTAAAATATGTCTCATCCATTAGCACCAGCAATCGAGTCGACGTTCGCGGATGGCATCGGTCACAATTTGGACCCTTTGCTTGAGACTACCCTTTGCGTCAACCCAATCCACACCAGCGGCATCAAGGAGCGCCATCAGTTCTTGCTGGGCCTGTCTCCTGCGCACGGGTCCCGCCCTTGTTCCGTCATCGATGTATGGAATGTCATCTCCGCACAGTATAGTAAGGTGGTAGCGGTCTCTGCATTCATCGGCGTATTGTGCGAGTTTCGGATCCACACTTCCGTCGTGGTACCAGCAACTGTATTGCCGGGTGATTCGGGCGTCGGTATCGCAAAACAGGAGCCGGTTGGCCTTAAGCACGGCGGTTTCTTCGATATTCCTGTGCTCATCCGCCAGTTGAGCCAGCTGCCTCAGTGAAAGCATTCCATCCGGATCGTGATGGCTCAGCCAAAACTCCCGACCATGTTCCTGCACATGTTCTGTTTGATAATGAATCGCGAGTTCCCGGGTGAGCTCGGATTTTCCTGTTGACTCCGCGCCGACAAGAACAATCCATCGCACGAGGTCCCGATAAACATAAGGATGGACATGGTTTCGGTGGTCAAAGGGGTTTGCCCGTATGGCGGTTCCGGAAACCGGAGATCTGGAGCTGTGCCTGTCCATACGAACATCTATCGCTCCGAGCGCGTGGCTGACATGGGCTCCATACCATTCGCTGGAAATGAAGTGCGTGATGGGTTGCGGCACGACCTTCCGGATGTATTCCTCTTGGATTCTCATGACGCGGGGATCATTCCCTTCATCTGCAGGGGATCCATTTCCTTCGATGACTTCCGCTTGTGGATAGATCTTGCGAATCCATCTCGCCCTTGTTTCTACGGGTATGCGTGTCACCTCGGGGGAATCATAGACTAAAACGATAGTTTGGTCCGTGATTTCGAGGGACTTCTCCACGAGTTGCTGGTGCCCCTCGTGAAAAGGGGCGAACTTTCCGAGAACCAGACCGCGTTTCATACAGACTCACCCTTTCTTATTGCCTGTCTCCAGTTTGACCAACCCATGGAAGCAAGGATCAAATAAACAGCGTAGAGCGCTAAGGTGACCCAGGCTTCCTTGATCCCATATAGAAACAACGAAAGCAGATCGACGGCGATCCAAAGCAACCATGAGTCGAGGTATTTGCGCATCAATAGTAACTGCGCAGCCACTGAAAGTGAAGCGGTGAGGGTATCCAGAAAAGGGTAGCTTGCGGAAGTGAAGCGCGCCAGCAGAAGACTCACACATGGCACCCAAAACAAAAGCACCATCGCGATTGTGAGTCGTTGCCGCGGCTTCAATATCCGTATTGGTGCCACGCTGTGATCAGGGCCTCCTCTTGCCCAATGAATCCAACCCAGAATCCCCGTCAGTAGATAGAATCCCTGCAGCGCGCTGTCCGCGAAAAGATGAATCCGTAAGAAGAAGTATCCGTAGACGATTACACTGACCAAACCAATTGGCCAGCACCATAGACTGCGGCGCGCTGTCAGGTATACAGAGGCAATCCCGGTCGTGGCGCCAATCCACTCAAGCATCACATTCATTCTGGGGGAAAAGGGTGCTCAACGCTGATATTGAAGCGCTCGATTCTATTGGCTGCGGGCTTCGAGGATGAGTGTTTCCTTAAGAGAATAGAGTTCTGGCGCCAGACCTACCGGGTATTCATGCGGATTGAGGAGTCTTCGGATGCCAGGGTGAAAGGACTGTTTTTGGATTGCCGAATAATCCCGCACAGACGAAAGGGAGGGCTCGCTGTAGACGATTTTGCCTTTGCGAAAGATAGGAACCAATAGGTCTTTTGAGGACACAGCATCGTCGAAATTGCGGGTTCGCGTGCGGTCGGCCGGATCCACAATCTGGCGCGAGTGTATTCCGTGCCCTGCCTCATCGAAAATCATGTCTCCTATCGCCATCCCATCCCTTTCAAAGCGTCGAACCTGAAGGACACCGGGATTGGAAACCTTGATGGATTGCTCTGAAAGCTTCACCCGGTATTGCCAGTCGCCCTGTGAGTTTTTAATAGCCCCAAGCTTGTAGACCCCTCCCAGAGCGGGCTGATCGTAAGCAGTGATCAGTTTCGTGCCAACCCCCCAAACATCAATGCGTGCTCCCTGTTGTTTGAGGCTGGAGATCAGGTTTTCATCAAGGTCGTTACTGGCGACGATGGATGCATGAGAAAACCCTGCCTCGTCGAGCAATTTCCTTGCTTCAATCGAGAGGTAGGCGAGGTCTCCGGAGTCGAGTCGAATGCCTGCCATCTCGAATCCATTTTCCCGCAAACGCAGACCTTCCTTGATTGCATTCCGGACTCCCTGAAGCGTATCGTATGTGTCGACCAGAAACACGCAGTTATTTGGCATCGCATCTGCGTAGGCGCGGAAAGCGCTCGGCTCGTTTTCGAAGGACATGATCCAACTATGCGCATGGGTTCCCTTGACAGGTATTCCAAAGAGCCGGCCGGCGAGCACATTCGATGTCGCGGAGCATCCCCCGATGAACGCCGCACGACTCGCTGCCAACGCACCATCGGTTCCCTGCGCCCTGCGGAGTCCAAACTCCAATACTGCCTCCCCTGACGCTGCTTCGCAGACTCTGGCGGATTTGGTCGCGATAAGGGTTTGGAAGTTGAGGATGTTGAGGAGGGCGGTTTCGGCCAATTGGCATTGAAGGATCGGGCCTTTGATCCTTAAGAGAGGCTCGTGTGCGAATACCACACTTCCCTCCGGAATTGCGTCTACGTCACACCGGAATTCAAGATTTGCGAGGAAATCGAGGAATTCCGGTTCAAATAGAGGACGACCATCATTTCCGGTGAGTTGCTCGAGGTAGGAGATGTCTTCGCTACTGAATCGGAAGGAGCTCAACCAGTTGATCGCATCACTTAACCCGGCGGCGATCGTGTATCCCGATCCGAAGGGTGCTTTTCGAAAAAACAAGTGGAACGCCGACTCTTTTTCGTGAGTGTCGGATTTCCAGTATCCGTAGGCCATTGTGAGTTGGTATAGATCAGTGAGCAGAGGGGATGGGTGTGTGCGGTGTCTCATGAAGCCAGTAAGTGTATACGAGACACTAAGATGTCAAGATGATTTTATGCTATTCAGCAACGGGGTTTTCCCGTGATTGGACCCCGAAACTCAGAGAAGCATCCAGACTGGATGAATATGGGGTTGCGAGCGATACAGTTGGAGGACGATCTCTTGGCATTCGCGATCACACAAAAAATTACGTTTTTTTTGGAGCGCTGACATAGGGTTGTCAGTGAGCGGTGATAGGATGTTCACGCATCATCCCTGATATCCGGGGATAGCACTCAATCTCAATCATCACGAAAATGAAGAACAACGCGATCAATTGGTTCGAAATCTATGTCTCCGACTTCAATCGGGCCCGTACCTTCTATGAGACGATCCTCGTGGAGAAACTGGAGGAAAGCACCCACGGACCCTGCCACATGGGTATTTTCTCCTGCAACTGTGAAAACGGGGGTATCGGGGGAGCAATCGTCAAGATGGAAGGCTATGGTGGCAAGCCGGGTGGCACGATGGTATACCTTAATGTGGAAGGGCAGTTGGACGCCGTGATTGCCCGGATCCCGGCGGCGGGAGGCAAGATTCACCAGGGGCGGATGAGTATCGCGCCCCATGGTTTCATCGCCATCTTTGAGGATACCGAGGGAAATATCAACGGACTCCACAGCATGACCTGATCCGCCGAATCCCTGTGCGGGATTGACGATATCATGACTGGCGCCTGTATCGCTACACATCACTCGATCCAGGCCAACCCCAATAAAGGCTACAAGGCTCGCCCTTGTAGCCTTTTCATTTTACGGTTCTATCGGGGAGCCCTCTGAAGTGCGAAGAATTCTATTCTCGGACAGGATTTACAGGCTCTACAGGATTGGAGAAGAATTGTCTCACGCCCGTTTGACGCTGCATGCAGCGTCTGCACTCAAGACACGGAGACGCCAAGGAAGAGGGAATTCAAGAGGCTTAACCACGAAAGGCACCAAAAGCACGAAAGGGGAGAAGAAGCGGCTCGGTGAGGACACCTCGCCCTGCCTTGGATATTGGGAAAGGCCCGGAGTCGGCGGCTTCAGCCGTCGTCTTCCTTTCTCCTGCAGTGAGCACGGCGTAGTCCGGAGGGAGCCTGACCAGGAGGGAAGACCCAGACACGTGGAAGTAAGGTGGCCATAGAAACCTGTTGGCTGAGGTTGGAAGCCGAAGCCATCGTGGTGGGCGAAGTCCACTCGACGAAGCTCATGATCAAGACCATCCAGCAAAACCGGAACGGTTGAGCGATGTTCAACACAAAAAGGATTTAACATCGCCCTGACGGGCTTACGCCCTGAGCCAAGTCGAAGGGCTACAGATTTCTCATATCATCAGTCTGTTGTTTTGCGCCAGCAAAACGTATGTGGCCCGAAGGGCTTATAGCGAAGCGCAGCGAGCGATGTTAGAAAGAGTTTTTACCACAAAGCGCACAGAGCACACAGAGGTTGGAGATAAGAATTGTCCTTTCTTCGTGTCGTGGTGAAAAGTGAAGTGCCCTTTTTTTGGATAGGATAAACAGGATCCACAGGATTGAAGAAGAGGTTCTCGCGCCCGTTTGATGCTGCACGCAGCGTCTGCACTCAAGGCGAAAACCACGAAAAGGAAGAGCGTAAAACTGCGGCCTTCGGATTGAATGGGAGGATCAACTAAGAACGCGTGGCGTTGGTTTTTGGGATATTCGCGAAATTTGGGGATCAGGCGTCGATCGGGTCTGTGACTTTCAGGCCGACTGCCGAGGCCAGACTTTTCTGGCGGGTGTCATGACTCAGGAACTCCCGGAAGCCGTTTTCAAGAGCAATGGCGACGTGGAGCGTGTCCAGTGTTCTGCAGCCGAGCCCCGACGCATGGGTTCGAGTGAGCAAGGCACATCGGTCCCACGCCCGGTCCCAGTCGGGTTCGAACGTATTGAGGATGCCTGCGGCGATATCGTGAGCGATCCAGTCCATGGCGGCTCCGCATTGCGCGAGGGTGCATTCCCCCCGGAACTGTTTCAGGCTGAGAGCGCTGAAGCATTCCGATCGGTGAAGGGCGGTGAACCAAAGTGGCTGACCCCGTGCCTTCACCCACGACTCCACAACGATCGACTCCTTCTCCGGAGTGTAGAGTTTGAGAAGGAGTCCGGTATCGTAGTATGCCTTCATCGCTCACCGCGGGTCGTATCCAACGCCTCATCGGAGGAGGTGCCTGACCATGTGTCGCCCCAGATTTCGAGGTTTCGCTTCGCGAAATCCGGAAAGCTCACCGGGGTATCATCCTCAACCGGAAGGATACGTGCCACCAGCTTGTTGCGCCGGGTGATTCCCGCCTCTCTGCCCTGCTCGACTTCGCGCAATACTTTGGAAAGGTTGTGCTGGGTCTCCATGATGGAGAATGTTTTCATAACGCATAAAATTAACGCATAAACGCGCGCCTGTCAACGTTCCCGCATCTGATCTCCGCTGCGACGAAACGATGACGTGAAAAAAGCATTCATCGATATGGGCTGGAACTGGACAAAGTTCTTTCCTTGATATCAACTGGGAGTCCCCGGAAACAACCGGACAAAAGCCCCATTCAATTAAGAGACCTACGAGTTTCTCATCTCCATATATGCCGCCAACGACATCAACCTCTCTGTCAGCAGTTACGTCGAGGCCAAGGACACACGCGAGTTCATCGACATCCAGCAACTCAACGCCAAGATCCAGACCACGGTCGGTAGGATCAACCAACTGCGGGCGGACATCGATGCCATTGTCGCGGAGATCGAAGGCGAGGAGGCATGATGAAATCCAGGAGTAATCATCCGGAGAAGGTGATCTCACA
>JAPXRV010000117.1:0-9490 GCA_033813415.1 Opitutales bacterium
GTGTTGTATCCATCCCCTTCTTCCTTAACGATTCTAATATTATGACACCCCTCAAACTCGCGACAGCTTGTTTTGCAACAGCCCTTTCCGCCCTGATCCTCCCCTCAGTGGCAACAGCAGGGGCTCCGTTTTCGATGCGTGACGGATACAGGAGCGCCTTTCACATCGGAGCCGCACTGGACTCCAGGGTCTTTGTCAACGAAGACCCCGTCCTGAGTGACATTGTAACGGGTCAATGCAGCCTCATTGTAGCCGGAAACGAACTCAAATGGGAAAGCCTGCACCCGGCGATCAACCGTTATGACTTCAGCAAAGCGGATTCCTTTGTGAATTGGGGGGAGCGCAATGGCATGCAGGTGCACGGGCACGTGCTCGTTTGGCATTCCCAAACCCCATCATCGGCTTTTAAGGACGCCTCCGGTCGGGATGTTTCCAGGGATGAGATGATTGCCCGCATGCAGGACCACATCCGCACCGTAATGGGACGCTACAAAGGTCGCATTCAGACATGGGACGTCGTGAACGAAGCCTTCAACGATGATGGCACAATGAGGGACTCACCCTGGTCACGGATCATCGGTCGTGATTTCATCGAAATCGCATTCCGCACTGCCCGCGAAGTGGATCCATCCGTGATGCTGGTCTACAATGACTACAGCTGGGTGAACCCGGCGAAACGCGCGGGCATTCTGGCCCACATCCGTGAGCTTCTGGCCAAAGGAGTACCCATCGACGCTCTCGGCATCCAGGGGCATTGGCAACTTGGCTATCCCTCCATTGAACAAGTCGACGCCACACTCTGGGATCTGGCATCAACCGGCCTTAAAATCCTCATCACCGAACTCGACATCGATGTGCTTCCTACCGCATGGGACTACACCGGGGCCGATATCAATGTCCGTTTTGAGCTTCAGGATTCGCTCAACCCGTATCGCGAGACCATTCCTCCCGCAGTCTTGCAGCAACAAGCGGATCGCTATGCAGCTTTGTTTACCAAGTTTCTAGAATATAAGGATTTCATCCACACTGTAACATTCTGGGGAATCACCGATCAGGATTCATGGCTCAACAATTTCCCGGTGAGGGGCCGGACCAATTACCCGATGGCCTACAATCGGAACAACCAACCCAAGCCCGCCTATTTCTCGATCATGAACGTGGCACCCGACCCGCTTGTTCCGGCTGCCACATCGACAGATCCATACGTCCCGATTCCGCTTCACCGATTCCACCGCAAGTCCAACAACAGCCATTTCTTCACTGTGACAAAGGGAGAATTCGACGCCCTCAGCGCGGATACTTCCGGCACATGGATCTACGAGGGACCCTCCCATCATGTGATCGGGAACCACACCCAGAATTCGACACCGGTTTACCGGCTCTTCAACCGTGTATCCGGTAGCCATTTCTATACGGCCACAAAGGAGGAAATGGTCAGCGTTCTTGCGGATCCGTCCAGCATCTTCAACTACGAAGGTATCGCGTTCTGGGTGCTGCTTGCGCCCATACCCGGGACTCAGCCGGTCTACCGGTTCTTTGCGCCTCCTTCCGGTTCCCACTTCTTCACCATCAACGAACAGGAAAAGGATGTGTTGAGGGCAACCGTTTCGCCGACTCAACTATCCTACGATGGGGTCGCGTGGTTCGCCTTCCCTTGAGGCGGTTGGTTCGCGTAGTTTATTTAAAACAAGGGAGTCCCTTCATTCAGGCGGGACTCCTTTTTTTTTGGCCTCAAGGAAATCCCGCAGACGAGCCTCATTCGGGGACGCTGCAGGCTTGCACTCCAACTGCTAATGCCATACTCGTTACACGAATCCTATACTAGCTATGCTGAACTCCGAAGAAATCCTCTCATTCATCAACCACAATCCCGTGTGCCACCTCGCCACTTGCGAAGACGGACAACCCCATGTTCGAGGTCTACTCATGTATCGCGCAGACAAAACCGGGCTGGTCTTCCACACTGGTGACTTCAAGTCACTTTACGGGCAACTCAGGCAAAACCCGAGGGTGGAGGTCTGCTTCAACAGTGGGGAAATCCAGGTCCGGATCAAAGGACATGTGGAGTTCACCGAGAATCAAACGCTCAAGGAGGAAATAGCGGAAGCGCGCCCCTTCATGCAGCCATGGATCGAGCAAAAAGGATGGGACATGTTGAAAGTGTTCAAGGTAACAAACTGCGAATATGCGATTTGGACCATGGACACCAACCACGAGCCCACCCGCTTCCGTCCACTCTGATACTCTTCCACCTTTCGATAAAACGCAGTTTATCTGGAGACAAAAAAGGGAGGATTTTTAGTCCTCCCTTTTTTAAGCAAAATGCTGAATCGTCGGATCAACCGAGCGATGCGCGAACGCCCTCAAGCTGTCCGGCCGAGCCGAGGAGCTTGTTGCGCGATGCGATGAACTTGGCGTATTCATCGATGAAGATCTTTCCAGCCGGACGGAAGTCGAAATCACCCGGCTTGTCGCGGAAGAACTCGCGGTGAACGCGGGTCCATACCAAACGGCCATCGGTGTCGATGTTGATCTTGGTGACCCCCAGCTTTGCAGCAGGGAGATACTCATTCACATCCACACCCATCGAATCCTTGATCTGGCCACCTGCGGCATTGATCCTTGCGACTTCGTCCTGAGGAACGCTAGAGGATCCGTGCATGACGAGAGGATAACCCGGCAGACGATCCTTGATCTTCTGCAACACATCAAAGTGCAGGGATTGCTTGCCCTTGAACTTGAAAGCACCATGGCTGGTTCCGATTGCGCAAGCGAGGGAATCACATCCCGTCTGCTTCACGAAATCTTCGGCTTCCGCCGGATCGGTAAGGCATGCATTGCCTTCCTCGACCTTGATGTCTTCTTCCACACCACCGAGCATACCCAGCTCTGCTTCAACCGAGATCCCCTTCTTGTGGGCGGCATCGACCACACGCTTGGTGATGGCGACATTCTTGTCAAAAGGATCATGGGAAGCATCGATCATCACCGAACTGTAGAAGCCGGAGTTGATGCAGTCATAGCAGGTTTCTTCGTCACCATGGTCCAGATGCACCGCAAAAATCGACTCCGGGAAGATTTCATCAGCCGCACGGATGATGGCTTCGAGCATCTTCTTGTCGGTGTACTTACGGGCACCCTTGGAGATCTGGATGATGAACGGGGCCTGAGAGTCGATGGCGCCCTTGAAGAGTCCCATTGCCTGCTCGGCGTTGTTGATGTTGTAGGCGCCAACGGCATACTTGCCATAGGCGTGTTTGAAGAGCTGAGCGGTCGTTACGATCATAAGAGACCAATGATGTAGAATTCCCTCCGGACGGGCAAGCGGAAATATCAGCCATCCATCGCATGGTTTTGAGGAATCCCGAACAGAAGCCCATCATGTCATGCAAGCGCAGACGCGATACCACTCGACACCCGTTCCCACAGAGCATTCCGCGCACGCAACGACCCAATGCCTGCTGCCCACTGATCAACACCGACCGACCGGCCAAGCCGGTCCGATACTGCGCGTGGTACCAAACCGGCTCCCACCCTAACTTTCGGACTCCAGCCGCTCCCGACTCTCCTTCAGACGTTGCCGGTGCGCGTCATCCACCTGAGGATAATCCACCGGAAGCTTCCGCAGGGATTCCACAATGATGTGGGAAACCAGTATCCGCGCATTTTGTTTATCGTCCGCTGGGATGCAGTACCACGGCGCCTTCTTTGTGGAGGTCTTTTTGAGGCAGTCCTCATACACCTCCTGATAGTCATCCCAACGCGCCCGCACCTCCACATCATAGGGACTGAGTTTCCAGTTTTTGTCGGGTTCATCGATTCGACTCAAAAAACGTTGCCGCTGCTCCTCCTTGGAAAGATGCAGGAAGAACTTGATGATGTGAGTGCCCTGACGGGTCATGTAATCTTCGAAACGGTTGATGTCCTTGTAACGGTCCTTCCAAAACTTAGGGTCCTCCATGAGGGCCTGTGGAATTTTTTGCCCCGCCAAAACCTTAGGGTCCACTTTCACCACCAGCACATCCTCGTAATAAGAACGGTTGAAAATCCCGATTCTTCCGCGTTCGGGCATCCGCTTATGGACCCTCCACAGGAAATCGTGGTCGAGCTCTTCACTACTCGGCTGCTTGAAGCTGAACACCTGACAACCCTGAGGATTAACACCCGAAAAAACATGCCGGATGAGCCCGTCTTTTCCGGCCGCATCCATCCCCTGGAAAATAAGGAGCACCGAGTACCGGTCATCCGCATAAAGCTTCTGCTGAATCTCGGATAGCTCATGGGTATATTCTTCCATCAGTCCGGACACCTGCTTCTTTGTCGAATACAGCTTATCGATGCGGGTTGGCTGATCAGTCAGCGAGAACTTACCCTTGTGGGGCACTCTCAATTGGTCGGGATCATAATCAAGGTTCATGGGGCTTCGGAGGTTAATGAATCAAGTATCCGCCAAACCCTACGCACAAAGCCCCGGTTTTCAAGACAGACGCTCAATACAGCAATGCCCATGCTGGAACACAAAAAAATACCGGACGCAAAACGCCCCATGGTGGATATTACCCGACTAGACATGACTTCCACGATTGCCAAGAGAATGCCAATCTCTCCACACAGCATCCTCGACAATCAATCCGGAGGCATTATCCAATACCGTGGCATTGACGGCCAGGAGTAACTGTGTCATCCAATTGCAGGGATGACCCGACCGGACATGAACCTTACCTCCCGGAACCGTCAGTTTTTCTGAAGCAGGCACAAACCACCTCAAACCCGACCATTATTTGGCTATGAAGAACATCCTGGCTAGATGCGCTATCACTGTATTGGCTACCTTTGCGGGATCCCACGCAAATGGAGCATCGGCAACCTATTCCAAAGAGACTCCGGGTGGAGCATCGGGACAGAATCCCATGATCGTCGGGACTTGGTATTACGAAGGTGGAGGGGTCAGAATTGTCTCACAGTTCAGGGAAGACGGAACCTTTCACGAGGAATCCACATCGGAAAGCGGAAAAAGCGTGTTCGACGGACAATACCGGATCAATGGCCAATTGTTGCTGCTACAATCGGGTGACATCCGCCAACAGGCGTTTTTTCGCTTCACAGGAACGGACACCGCCATCGTCACCTACCCGGATGGCACGATCATCGAAGTCCACAGGGCGGGTCAACCAAGCTCGTTGACACAGACTTCCTCCTCGTCCAAATCGGCATCCCGGTTCTCTCTTGGAGGCCAGGATAAGACTTCTCAGCCTGCAAGCGATGCCGCCAGCACAAGTCGGGCTGCGGTTGGAGCCCGGCTTCAGCCGACGCCGGCAAACCTCCCGGATCGACTGTTGCTGCGGAGAGTCGATGAACCGAACGAAAAAGGATTCTCCGTCCTTGTTCCCGAGGATTGGGAGATCAAAGGAGGCGTGTTCAATGTTCATCCGGATCAGACAAGCGGGCCGGCAAACTCCATCACCCCCAAGTATGATTTTGCGGTGATGAATACGCCATCCGGCGAAGTCATGGTTCACTGGATCCCGACATGGAACTACGCGGACCTCAGCATGGCGCCGTCCAATGGGATACTTCAACCCGGACCCTACTATCAAGGCATGCCGGTGCGCAGCTTCTGCTCACCCGAGGCATTTCTGCGGGATTTGCTCGCAAGGGAGCGCCCCACTGCCACCGGGATCTCCGTTCTCGGCAGAGATTCGCTCGTGGAAATCGACCGGGCATACGAGGAACGCTTCGCAGAAGTGAACCATTCCCTGCTTCAGATGAACCTCGCGCCCGTGCGATTCGAATCCCTCGCATTGCTGGTTGAATACACGGAGAACAACACCCGATTCCGCGAGGTTCTCACGACCACGCTTGTTGACAACCGTTCGGGCGCCTTCATGTGGTCCAACGAGCAAACCTTGCTCTTTCGCGCACCCGCGGAATCGTTTGACCAATGGAAGCCGGTCATCGACCGGATCCGGAGTTCCTTTGAATTCAACCCTCAGTGGATCGCCAACGTCCAGATTCACGCCGGGGTACGCGGCGCAAACGCGCTCGAAACCCAGCGCCATATCAATAACGTATTCCGACAGATTGCAGCCAACCAGAGCCGCACCCAATCCGGGATCCGCCATGAAAACTGGCTTACAATCTCGGGTCAGGATGAATACAACAACCCATTTACGGGCCAAATCGAACGCGACACTTCGGCATATCGTTTCCGCTGGCAGAATGATTCCGGGGAGATCATCTACAGCAACGAGGCCAGCTTCGACCCGAATCGCTTCGAAGCTTACAACAGCAAGGAATGGAAGCCGTCCACAGTTTGGGATCGGAGACAATAGCATGGAGAGTGCCGGACGTAGCCTTTTCCGGAGGCTCAAATAACCGGTTTTACCGGACTGTTTTCAGTTTTTCTAATGTTTTGTGGCGTTCTTCCTTGAGTCTCTGATTGGCTTCATCATAACCCTATCACTCATATGGATACCACTCTTGCCGCACTCTCGAAAGCCGCTGATCAGGCGCGGGGCCTTGCCATCGATGCCATCGCTGCCTGCTCGTCCGGGCACCTCGGACTTCCGCTCGGCGCAGCCGAAATCGGAGCCGCACTCTTCGGACAAACCCTGAACTACGACCCGAAAGACCCGAAATGGATCAATCGCGACCGCTTCGTTCTCTCCGCCGGGCATGGAAGCATGTTCCTTTATGCATGGCTCCACCTTGCCGGGTATGACCTGCCGATTGAAGAGGTCCGCAACTTCCGTCAGCTCAAGAGCAAGACACCCGGACACCCGGAATTCGGCGAAACCCCGGGAGTGGAATGCACCACGGGACCGTTGGGACAAGGCGTTGGGAATGCAGTCGGCATGGCTATCTCGGCCAAAATGGCGGCGGCGACTTTCAACACTCCCGTGCACAGCTTGTTTGACCATAAGGTGGTGTGCCTCGCAGGTGACGGCTGCCTGCAGGAAGGTGTGGCATTCGAATCCATCGCCTTGGCAGGCCATCTCGGGCTCGACAACCTCATCCTGTTCTATGACTCCAACGACGTCACGTTGGACGCCATGGCAAGCGTCACCCAGAGTGGAGACGTTCTGAAGCGCTTCGAAGCCATGGGCTGGGATACCCAGCGGATTAACGGCAACAACATCTCAGAGGTGATTGCCGCCTACGAAAAAGCTCGCTCTACCACCAGCGGCCGGCCCCAGTTGATCGAAGCGAAGACGCTTATCGGCAAGGGTATTCCGGAAGTGGCCGGAACATCCAAGGGCCACGGAGAAGGTGGCGCCAAGTTTGCAGACAGTGCCCGCAAGGGTCTCGGATTACCTGAGGAGAAATTCTTCGTATCCCAAGAGGTCAAAGCATACTTCGCAGGTCACCAGAAGAAGCTCACGGCCAAGCATGAGGCATGGCAATCGGTCTATGCGGCATGGAAGATGGCTAATCCGGAAAAAGCCCGGATTATGGAAGATGGCTTCGCGGGCAAGTATCCCGATGCGGAGACATTGCTGAGCTACATCCCGGCATTCTCACCCGAGAAACCGCTGGCCACCCGCGTGTCCGGCGGAAAAGCACTCAACGCACTCGCCCAGAAACTGCCATTGGTCGTAAGCGGAAGCGCAGACCTCCACGGCTCTACCAAGAACTACCTGGACGGGATGGGCAACTATTCCAAGGACACACCAAACGGCCGCAATCTCCTGTTCGGGATCCGCGAGCATGCGATGGGCGCGATCCTGAACGGATTCGCCTACTACGGCCTCTTCCGTGCATCCGGTGCGACATTCGCCACCTTTGCCGACTACATGCGCCCAAGCGTCCGCCTCGCTGCACTATGCCACTTGCCGGTTGCCTACATCTGGACCCATGATTCGGTCGGAGTTGGAGAAGACGGCCCCACCCATCAACCGGTGGAAATCACGGCTGCATTGCGCTGCATTCCCAATCTTGACGTGATCCGTCCGGGTGATGCTGAAGAGGCCGCAGGAGCATTGGCTGCCGCAATTGGACGCAACGATGGTCCGACCGCACTCATCCTGTCACGTCAGGATCTCAGGGCTCTTGAAGAAATCCCGCTCGCAACGAGGCGTGAGGGGGTGCTCAAGGGGGCGTACATCGCCCTCAAGGAAAAGGGTGCCCTCAAGCTTATCATCATGGCGACCGGAAGCGAGCTTGAGCATGCGGTCAACGCTGCCAAGGAACTCGGAGATGGGGTCCGCGTGGTCTCTATGCCATGCTTCGAACGTTTCGACCGCCAGTCGGGCGAATACCGCGAATCCGTTCTCCCCTCATCCTGCCGTAAACGTCTATCCATCGAAGCCGGAGTGTCGGCCCCATGGTACAAGTATGTTGGGCTCGACGGCCGGGTGATCGGAATCAACCGCTTCGGAATCAGCGCGCCTGCGCCGAAGGTCATGTCGATCCTCGGTATGACCTCCCACAAGGTCGTCACCCAGGCCCGCGAGATGCTCGAAAGCTGATCGGTTTTTCAGCATTTCATCGAAACGCAACCCCGCAATCCTTTATGGATGCGGGGTTTTTTCTATAACCCAATTGAGCGTTGCTCGTAACCGGAATTCAACGTTTGACGGGAACCAATAAGATACTCGTTGATCCCAATACATCGGAATAGACGACCGCGAGCAGTTCCTCCCGCGACTCTGAATCCGATAGGCGTTTCTACTTCGTGATTCGCTTTGAACCAAAGTCCGGGCGATTGTATCCGGGTGCCTTTTCACCTTTACCTTGCTCCTCCAATACGTAAGAATCCAGACGGGATTATGGGAGGTCTTTGCAGTCGATTACGTGATACGGGTTCCGTTGGATGCCGACGCCTGCTGGCTGTGGTATGGATGATGGGTGGCGTTTTCCAATCCCACGCCCAGTCTTCGGATTCGCCGTATTGGAACGATTCGGGATCAATCCAGTGGCAACGCGGCTCCAATTCAGCAGAACTCTCCCTCGGTGAGCTTCGCAACCTCATTCCAGAAGCTCGTTTCTGGAGCGAAGGCAACTCAACACCCGATGTCGGTGTGAGCGGATTTCAGGCCCGGGTGGATCTGGGTCTGGGAGACGCCCGGCGGACCTCGGCGAATTTCGCACCCCGATTGGTGCCCTTCGGGGGTCCGCTGTCCTACTCTCAGGGACGCGATTTCTCATTCACGTTGGACGAGCCGGGTGAAAGTCTGGACTCCCCTGACCTTCTTGGATACTACCGCATCGACCTCCCTCTGGAGCGAAACTCGATGCGGGCAGAGGGCTCTTTCGGCGATTTTGGATCCCATCGAGCCTATTTTCATGCGACCACAGCGAGCGAGACCACCACCATCGACTGGGAAGCATCCTACCGCGAACTTGGAGACTACCGCGATGGCGATGGCATGAGGTTATCCAAATCACTCGACAACGACACCCCCAAGTTTGCCTACATACCCGATGCCCGGGACCAGAGCACCTACCGGATCAGTGAAGTCGCCACTGATGGCCGGATCGTGATCACGCC
>JAPXRV010000118.1:0-9393 GCA_033813415.1 Opitutales bacterium
CTGCAAGAGAGCAGTCAAATCAGCCTGGCCGAGGTCATCAACCGGCATCCTTTGCGTCATGGTCTCACCGAGCTTGTCGCCTATTTGCATCTGGTGGGCGACTGGAAAACGGTCGCCGTGGACGAGGAGGTCAAAGAGGAGGTGCAATGGACAGCCAACACAAACGGGAATGAAACATTGCGAAAAGCCTCCCTGCCCCGCATCCTTTTACTGCGAGACTGATTATGAACCCAAGCGAATCAGATCCTAACCAAGCGACCAACCCTCAGGGATCACTCTCAACGGTTGTGGTGTCGCTCCTCAAAGGAGTTCTCTACAAAGACGAGAATCCGGCGCTTTGGAGTTCGCTTCTCAACCTGAAGGCAAGTGTCATGGATTACGTGGCCGTGATGGGGCTGGATCTGACGATCGATGAGGCCGAGGGATACGCATTCCTGCGTTCGCGCGAAGGGCTGGACGAGGATGAGGTATCTGCGATCCCCAGGCTGGTTGCAAGACGCCAGCTTTCGTATCCGGTCAGCCTCCTGCTCGCGCTGCTCCGCAAAAAACTGGCAGAGTTTGACGCAGGCGTTGGTGACACCCGCCTCATACTGTCCCGTGACGATGTCGTGGAGCTCATCCGGATCTTTCTCCCGGAAGGCAGCAATGAAGTAAAACTCATCGATCAGGTCGATACCACCTTGAACAAGATCGCGGAACTTGGGTTTATCCGCCGACTGAGGGGCCAGAACCAAATGATCGAGGTCAGGCGCATCATCAAAGCGTTTGTCGATGCCCAATGGCTCTCCGACTTTGACCAGCGTCTGGCCGAATACCGGGCGAAGAACACTCAACTGCAGGAGGAGTCGGATGTCTGAGACCTTGGAACTGGAATTCATGGCCGACGATCAGTTGGCGGGTTTTCGCCTGCACAAACTTGAGGTGCTGAACTGGGGAACCTTCAACAATCGGATCTGGACCGTGCGATTGGACGGCAAGAACGGACTCCTCACCGGCGACATCGGGTCCGGAAAATCAACACTGGTGGATGCTGTCACGACCCTGCTGGTCCCAAGTCATCGGGTGGCCTACAACAAGGCTGCGGGGGCGGACAGCCGTGAGCGCTCGCTGCGATCCTACGTGCTGGGTTACTACAAGTCCGAGCGGCAGGAAACCCTTGGAAACGCAAAGCCGGTCGCGCTGCGCGAAGCCAAAAGCTTCTCGGTCATTCTCGGAGTCTTCTATAACGCGGGATACGACAAAACCGTCACGCTCGCTCGCGTGTTCTGGATGAAAGACGGCAACACCCAGCCGGCCCGACTGTTTGCCGCATGCGAGCGCGGCCTATCGATCGAAAAGGATTTCTCGGGATTCGGACCGGAGATCACGGGTCTACGCAAACGCCTTCGGAATGATGGAGTCGAGGTATTTGACACCTTTCCTCCTTATGCTTCCTGGTTTCGCCGTCGTTTCGGCATCGAGAATGAGCAGGCATTGGAGCTGTTTCACCAAACGGTGTCACTGAAGTCAGTGGGCAACCTGACCGGTTTTGTGCGGAGTCACATGCTCGAACCCTTTGATGTGGAGTTACGGATCAGCGCCCTGATCACGCACTTCGAGGATCTGACACGCGCACATGATTCGGTGCTCAAGGCAAAGCGCCAGGTCGACACGCTTGAGCCACTCGTTAAGGACTGGGAAAAGCACTCGGAACTGATCCAAATAGCCAAAGACCTCAGCGATTGCCGCGATGCACTGCACCCCTGGTTCTCGTCACTCAAACTGGACTTACTCGAAAAGCGGATCGCCTCGCTCAATGACGAATTAACCAAACATCAAGCCGCTATTGATCGCCTTGAGGAACTGAAGCGAACCCAGATCGCCAAAGAACGGGACCTCCGGCGCACCATCGCCGAAAACGGAGGGGACCGGATAGCGAGCATCGGCAACGAAATCCTTCAGAAACAGGAGGAACTCGATCGACGGAGACACAAGTCCACCCGCTACGAATACCTGATGCGATCACTGGATCAACCTCCGGCCACAACCGATGAATCCTTTCTGGAACAAAGATCCAGGATCGAGGACTGGCGAAGGGACACGGAAGAATCGGAGACCCGCACTCAGAATGACCTCAATGAGATGGGGGTCGAATTCAAGCAGGGACGGGACGAATACGATGGACTCAAGAAGGAAATCGCGGGCCTGAAAGCCCGTGTCAGCAACATCGATGAAAACCACATCGCGGTAAGGCGGGAATTGGCCAAATCTTTGGGGTTGCTTGAGAACGAGATGCCATTCGCCGGTGAATTACTGCAGGTCAGGGAAGATGAACGCGAGTGGGAAGGTGCCATCGAGCGCCTCTTGCACGGGTTCGGATTATCCCTCCTTGTCCCGGACAAACACTACCCCAGCGTGGCTGAATGGGTGGACAAAACCCACCTTCGGGGCAAACTGGTCTACTTCAGAGTGTTGGACTCCGTGAAATCCGGCTCGAAATCCCTGCACCCGAACTCGCTGGTTCACAAACTCCAGATCAAGACGGACTCCACATTCTATCAATGGCTGGAACGGGAGTTGGAGGAACGTTTCGACCTTGCTTGCTGCCAATCCCAAGAGGAATTCAGACGCGAGAAACGCGCCATCACACGCGCGGGTCAGATCAAAACACCCGGCGGACGGCACGAGAAAGATGACCGCCACCCCATCGATGACCGCCGCCGCTATGTCCTCGGATGGAGCAATGCGGAGAAAATCGCCGTCTTGGAAGAGGAGGCAAGGAAACAGGAAGCCAAACTCGCGGGAACCGGAAACCGCATTGCCGCACTTCAGAAGAACCAGGGAGCACTCAGGAAAAAACTGGAATTGCTCATCCAACTGTGGGAATTCGCCGACTTCAGGGAAATCGACTGGAAGCCGCTTTCGATCAGCATCGCCAGATTAGAGGCGGAGAAACGGGAGCTCGAATCAGCCTCCGACATTCTGAAGACGCTGACCTCCCAGTTGAACGCACTTGAAAATGAACGGAACCAAACCGATGGGCAGCTCGAAGATCGCAAGGATAAGCGTTCAAAAACCGAAGGAAAAATAAGCACCGCAACGGATCTCCAACAGCAAACGCAAGAGGTCTTACAAGCGACTGCTCCGGAGACCATCCATCGCTTTGCCATGCTCGAGCGTATGCGGGATGAAGCTCCGGGCAACCAGGCATTGACGGTCGAGTCCTGCGACAACCGGGAAAGAGAAATGCGCGACTGGTTGCAGGGGAAAATTGATTCCGAAAACGCCAAAATCAAACGCCTTTCGGACAAAATCATCCAGTCGATGACCCAATACAAACACGAGTGGCCATTGGAAACGAGGGATGTGGACGTCAACATCGCATCGGGGGCCGAGTTCCAATCAATGTTGAATCAGCTTCGGGCAGACGACTTGCCGCGCTTCGAGATCCGCTTCAAAGAGCTCCTCAACGAGAACACAATCCGGGAGGTAGCCAATTTCCAGTCCCAACTGATCCGGGAGCGGGACACGATCAAAGACCGCATTGCCAAAATCAATCAATCCCTCAACCAGATCGACTATGAACCGGGACGCTACATTTGCCTTGAGGCTCAACCAAGCCTCGATGCGGAGATCCGTGAGTTCATGTCTCTGCTGAGGAGTTGCACGGAGAGCTCCCTCACCGGAGGATCAGAGGATGCGCAATACTCCGAAAACAAATTCCTTCAGGTTAAGCAGATCATTGAGCGGTTCCGGGGGAGACACGAACACGCGGATCTTGATCGGAACTGGACGTCCAAAGTGACAGATGTCCGCAATTGGTTTGTCTTCGCGGCAATTGAGCGCTGGAGGGAAGACAACAGCGACTATGACCTCTACGAGGATTCCAGTGGAAAATCGGGCGGACAGAAGGAAAAGCTGGCGTACACGGTTCTGGCTGCAAGCCTCGCGTATCAATTCGGGCTCGAATGGGGTGCGGTTCACTCCCGCTCGTTCCGCTTCGTGGTGATTGATGAGGCTTTCGGGCGTGGTTCAGATGATTCCGCCCGTTTTGGCCTGGATCTTTTCAAGCGCCTGAACCTTCAGCTCTTGATTGTCACCCCACTACAGAAGATTCACATCATCGAGCCCTTTGTCGCCAACGTGGTCTTTGTCCACAACGAACAAGGCAGCAACTCGGTCCTCCGGAACCTGACCATCGAGGAATACCGACTCGAAAAACAAAAGAACCGGGAATGAACTGGACAACCCCGAACGACATACGACATCAAGTGCAGAGGCTCTGGGATCGGGGTCTCCTGCTCTCCGTTTTGTGCGACGGAGATTCCCTCTTCCCTTACCGGCTGACGCTAAAAACTCCCAACTCGCGCGAACTCAGCGAGCGATTCGATGAGGTACGCGAATGGATCTCCCTTCTTTCGAAAGGGGCTGGGCCCTACAGAGTCGAATGGCAATCCATTAATCACCGTATTCTCGGCACCAACTCCGTTCCCTCGGAAGTCTGGATCGACTCCATGGACCATGCGCTGGGTATCATCGGTAGACGCAAAGCGGCGGAACAATTCAGCCGCATCCTGAGTTTCACGAAAGAAACCCGGCCGGAACTCCTCCCGTGGTTGAAGAAACGCCCACTCCAAGCCCTCGAACTGGTCGACATCTGGCCGCAACTTCTCTCCGTAACAAACTGGCTGAGGAATCATCCCCGTCCTGGCCTACATCTCCGTCAAATCGACCTTCCCGGAATCCACACCAAACTGATTGAGGTACATCGCGGCGTGTTGTCCGAGCTCTTTGATCTTGTTCTTCCGGAGGAGTCCATTGACAAACACTACTCCGGAGTCAGCGGATTCTGTCGCCGTTACGGATTCAAAGACAAACCGATGCGGGTGCGATTTCGTATGCTTGATCCGGACATTCGGCTGATGCCGGGCTCGTCTGATCAGGACATAACCCTTACCCAAAATGACTTTTCGGCACTCAACCTTCCTGTTTCGAAAGTATTCATCACCGAAAACGAAATCAACTTCCTGGCTTTCCCTTACAAGCCCAATGCCATGTTGTTATTCGGGGCTGGATATGGCTTCGCAAACATCGCAGACGCACACTGGCTTCAGCAAAGGAAGCTTTACTACTGGGGAGACATTGACACGCACGGCTTTGCCATTCTCAACCAGTTCAGGACACACTTTCCACACACGGAGTCGTTCCTGATGGATCGACAAACACTGATGGATCACAAGTTACTCTGGGGCGAAGAAACCCAACCGAAAAAAGGGGAGCTCTCACAATTGACCACCGAGGAATACGCCCTTTACGAAGACCTCAAAGCCGACCGATTTGCGGACCGGCTGAGGCTGGAACAGGAACGGATCGGGTTCGAATACCTTCGGGCGGCACTCGAACGCTTGTGAGCACCATTGTGCACGGCTTTTCGGGTTGACCATACAGCGAGTCTGCTTAGAGGTTCCGGTCGAACCCTCCGCTTATCTGTCGATCCTCACGGATCCGGCTTCGTTTCATTAGCCCTCGAAACACCCTTCTACCATGCAGACTTCCCTCGCCCAACAGATTGAACAAACCCTCGAACCGGTTGAGAAACTGCGAATCCAGACCCGAAAGAACCTCTGGAACCGCGTCCGGATGATCTGGGTGATCGGCGTGACCATCGCAATCTACGTTCTGTTTCAGTCTCCGATGATAAAGGGAGTTATCTCCGGCCGGGAGTCATCCGGAGTATTTCAATACAAGGACATAGTCGCCTTCAATATGGGCGGATTGGTGTTCATAGGTCTGGTTGCTTCAACGCTCATCCTGATGACCCGAACCAACCGTGAGTTCTCCCGCAAAGCCAAAGACAGCTACATCCGTCCGATGATGCTCAGCATCTTCCCGCAATTGGTTTACGATCCGACTGGAAAAATCGCCCAGTCCGTTTTCCATGAGTCCGGCCTGTTCCGGCGCTCGTTCGATACCCATAAAGGAGATGATCTTTTTCAGGGCATCATCAACAATCGGGTTGTCGAGTTTTCAGAGCTGAACGTCTACGACAGAAGGAATTCCTCCAGTGGCTCAACCACATCCAAGTCAGTTTCCTCGGGTTTTTCAGGTCTTTTCATGCGAGTTGAAACCGGGAATACATTCGCCAACCGGATCATCATTGATGCCGACCGGCTCGAAGCGATCTTCAGTCAGTACAAAATGCCTGCCTTTGTGGAAGCCATCATACGACGACTCATGCCCGACTATGGACCGCAACGCAGCACAGGCATCCAAGCATTCGACGAGCGTTTCAAAGTGTATGCTCCTGATGAAGCCGATGTCAAAAAGCTGCTCAATCCCGATCTCACAAACCGACTCATCGAAATCTACGACAAACTGGAAGCCGCAGCCAAAGATAAGAAGCCGAAGAACCAGCAAGCTATCGCGAATGCACCGTCCCTCTTCAAGCTGTCCATTCACGGTAACTCCCTCTACTTCGCAGTGAGTGACGTTGGTCTTTTCAACTTCAACCTGAGGAACAGTGTAACGTCCTCGAAAGAAGTTCTGGTGGATTCGATTCAATACATCCGGATGCTCACCGAGATTGCCGAGGCGTGCTGAACGGAGCTGTTTCCTACAGGATTTGGCGATTCCCAATTTGAATCCGCACTCAACAAATTCATAAATGGATGACAAATCCCGACATTTGAGTATATTGGCTGGTTCACACTACTTATCCCTTACCCTGTTGCCATGGAAATCCGCAATCGTGATCATCAATCCCCATTCGTAACTGTGGATGGATCGACTATCCGCAGTCTGCTCGACAAGTCCAACGCGCCTGTGGTGAATCAGAGCCTGGCTGAGGCAACACTCGCGCCCGGACAAAAAACGGATCGTCACTATCATCAAGTCAGTGAAGAGTTTTATTACATTTTGGAAGGCCGGGGCATTATGGAAATGGACGGTGAACGCAGACCCGTTGGCATAGGGGATGCAGTCCTCATTCCGCCCGGATCATGGCATCAGATCGAAGCCATGGACGACCTGAAGTTCCTCTGTTGTTGCTCCCCCGCCTATCAGCATACCGACACCTACACCGGCTGACCTGATTCTCTGCGGAAACGGACTTTTTCGCGGTTCTCAATCCGATGCAACCGCAACAAATTTGCCGATCTATCCATTGTTCCATCATAGAATCCGCTGGACTCCAAGAGCCGCTTCGGTCCGAATGATGCGATTTCATCATCGGAATTTATGATACTGGCATCTCTGGCAATTGTTGCAGGACTCGCCCTGTTGGTTTGGAGCGCGGATCGTTTTGTGGATGGCGCAGCTGGCACTGCCCGGCATTTTGGAATCGCTCCCTTGATCATCGGGATGGTGATCGTGGGGTTCGGAACCTCCGCACCGGAAATGCTCGTATCCGCATTGGCATCATTTCAGGGGAACCCGGGAATCGCATTGGGCAATGCCTACGGATCAAACATTACCAACATCGCGTTGATCCTGGGAATAACCGCCCTGATCAGCCCAATTGCGGTGCACTCTCAGGTGATCCGGAAGGAGCTTCCGATCCTCACCCTCGTAACCGCACTCGCCGCATGGCAATTGATGGATCACCGGTTGAGCCGCTTGGACGGATTCGTCCTCATCGGAGTATTCGCACTGTTGATGATCTGGACAGTCACCCAGAGCAAAGGAACCAAACAGGATGCACTCGCATCGGACGTGGAGACCACACTCGCCAACCCTCCTCCACTCCGCACTTCCGTGATCCGCATGGTGATCGGGCTGGTTCTGCTCATCGCAAGCTCACGGATGCTCGTATGGGGCGCAGTGGAAATCGCCCATGAACTCGGTGTCAGCGACCTGATCATCGGCCTTACAATCGTGGCTATCGGCACTTCCCTACCGGAACTCGCATCATCGGTGGTTGCAGCACGCAAGAATGAGCATGACATCGCATTGGGCAACATCATCGGATCCAACCTCTTCAACACGCTTGCAGTCGTCGGCATCGCCGGCTCCATCAGCCCACTGGATGTAGAACCTGCTGTCATGACCCGGGACATCCCCGTGATGGCGGCCCTCACCCTTTCTCTCTTTGCCATGGGATTTGGATTCCGCGGCAGAAACGGCAGAATAAACCGTGCGGAAGGAGCGCTACTGCTACTTTCTTTCGCCGGCTATACGACTTGGCTCATACTGGTGGCGAGCGGAGTTGTCGGATAATAATTCAATCCGGCCTTGATGGCGGAAACCCATCATTCCTCAATGATTGGCGTTCGTTCCGGGATAACTTCCCTATCGAAAAGACTTGCAGTTCAAATGGGCTTGGAAGGATAGTGAATCTTTCAGGCGCAACATGCCCCGAATGCGGATGGTTTGTCTGCGGTTTGTTTTTGCTTTGCACCCCATTGAACAACCATGAATCCTGTATCCGGCTCTCGCCGATTCCGTGCCATTCTGTTGAAATCCGTTTGCATCCTGCTCCTTTCATGCGGGACGGGTGCATCCCTCCATTCCCAGGATTTTTCCCTCATTCTCGAAAACCCTGAATTGGAGGCCTACCATGGCTGGATTCACTACCTTTCGCATGAGACCAAAATGGCCGTCGAACGCCATGGGGCGGGAAGTGAAGAAGCCCTCCGGCAATCGGACCGCCTGGTGGAATGGACCATCCGGATCCTGAATCAACCCAATCTCATCCATAACCTGAGAGGTGTGCATGAATGGGCCTACCAATCTCCGGTCGATGGGTCGGGGCAGCCATTTAAGATCATGATCCCGACCGACTACGATCCAAAGCGGCCGGCCGCGATCAACCTCTACATGCATGGCTACGCGGGAAACCATCTGGAGCACTCCACCGGAATAACCGACGCTCCCGGACAGTTCGAGATCGCGGTTCTCGGGCGCGCACGGGGCGGTTGGTATCAGGGGCTTTCGGAAGCAGACGTTTTGCACGTTCTGGAGTATGTGCAGAAAACGTGGGTTACCGACCCCGCCCGGGTTCACATCTGTGGCGGCAGCATGGGGGGCGGGGCCACCTTCAGGTTGGCCTCACGCCATCCCCACCTATTCGCATCCGGCAGGCCCACCTGTGGTTTCGCCGAGGACAAACCACTCGGAAACCTGCTCAATTTTCCATTGTACGCCACCCACAGCAAAGATGATCCGGTGGTCCCAGCTCTCCACTCGATCGGCCCCATGAACTGGATTATCAACCATGGTGGAAGGGCCATCCTCGACCTCACCGATGGGCTCGGACACGCTGCATGGGATTACGCCGAAGGCAACACACGCGGCACCGAATGGGCCCTCAGACAAATCCGGCCGGATCCGCGCGAAGTCGCTCACATCGACTACACGGCAACCGATGGCAATGCGACCTCCTCCTGGTGGGCCTCCATTGCGGAGTGGGGAAACCTT
>JAPXRV010000119.1:0-3720 GCA_033813415.1 Opitutales bacterium
TTTCAGCATCCCTTCCAGAAGATCACCGATAGAAAGTTCCAGTGAGTCCGTATCAATCAACGCCGGCTAATCGCTGATCACGCCTGAACGTTCAGTTGACGCAGCATGGAAGGGTCCAGCGCGTCATCGGGGGGCGTTTGATTGCGGCCCTTCATGTAGGATTCCAAAGCCTGCCGGTTTGCAATCGCAGCAGCTTTGTTGGCGACACTCGCCGCCACGTTGAGATCTGCCTGAGATGGATTGGCAACCGTGACAGCCGCGCGCTGAATGGTTTTGAGGATCTTCTTGATTTCATCAGGATCGGTGCTGGTGATCTTCGGGGCGACTTCAACACTGCCGTTGATCACATAGACCTTCCCATCGGGGCCGATTTGATACTCGTAGCGAATGGCACCCGCATGCCGTCCCAGCATTCTTGCGTGGGTTTCCTCTTCTTGCCTGACGGCATTATCTCTTTGCTTAAGTTCCCGCAAAATCCGCCGTTCTTCGGTGGAGAGACTGTCCATGCGCACAACATCCTCGCCTGTCTCCACCCTTTCAGGTGAGGAGCTGGCGGCGGCTGAGCCATTCTTTGTGGCCCGGATCATGATTTGGGGGCCTGCCCGCAAAGCATGATCAATTGTAAGCGATTCAGTCATTTTTCTTCCAACAATGATCCGTATTCGTTTATCGGAACCATGGGCGATAAGTTAAGGCAAATATGCAAATATTAGTGCAGCTAATGCTGCTCGATGGCGATTTATCATTCGGATTATTGCATGGAATGGGTTCAGAATGTGGCCGTTTGGTCGATAATAACCAATGGCAGGATGCATGTCCACGATGGATGGTATTCGTGCCGGTTAACGATGATTTGAACGTCTGCGGATTGACAGCTATCCAAAATACGACGATAGAGGAGTATGGACGGGGCTTGATGTTTGCGAAACAGAAAATTTGGTGAAGCGACATGTTCAGCGATTCGGAAAAGACAGTATTGAAGCGTTTATTGGATGATCCGTCGGATGCGGTTCGCGTTTCGCTTCAGGCGCATTTCATGGAGCATGAGGAGGATGCGCTCGCTTTCTTGCGGGAGCTGATGAATGACCGCCGGAGCGGGCTTGCCTGGTATGCCCGCCAATACCTCGACCGGATCGGGGTGGATGATACCGTTCAGGTATTTCGTGAGTTCATACGTTCTTTCAGCTATGAGCTTGAAACCGGGAGTTGGTTGCTTGACCGTACGGTATTTCCGCGTATGGATGCCTCGGTTCCGGCATTGGTTTTGGATGCGATGGCGGGTCGGGTGATGGAGCTCATGATTGAGCCGTCAACTGACATCGACAAGTGCCGCTTGATCAATCGGGTAATGTTTCACGAGTATGGGTTCCGTGGCGACCTTGAGGAGTTTCGCAATCCGGAGAGTAGTTTTCTGAGTCGTGTGATCGAACGGCGCAAGGGGATTCCAATCTCGCTGAGTATCGTTTACATTCTGGTGGCCACCCGGTGTGGTATTGACCTGAGGCCGGTTGGAATTCCGGGGCGCTTTATGGTCGGGTGTTTTTCCGAGGATCGTCCGGTATTCATTGATGTGTTTGAGGGCGGACGTTTTCTGTCGGTGGCGGATGTACTGATCTTTTTGGAAACCAATCGTATCCCCTACGATGAAGGATCGCTGTCGCCGATCCCGGTCGGGGAGATGTTGTGCCGATCCTGTCGCAACCTGAACAATCAGTACCGCATGGCAAACGATCTGGTTAAGGCTTCCCTTTTTGAGGAATTCGTGATGGAATTCCAGGATGCCTACAGACGCGAGCACCAGTCCTGATAGTTTGACGCTGGACGTTCCGGCGCTTGACGGATACCGCTACGATGGGGTTTCCCTTGGCGTCGTGGGTTTCCCGATCCGGCACTCTTTGAGTCCCGTGATGCACATGGCCGCATTGAGGCAAATGGCAAGGGAGAACCCCGATTATCACAACTGGGTATACCATCGGATTGAGGCTGCCCCGGAACATCTGAAAAAGGTGATTGAAGTGTGTGGTGAGCGTGGATTCCGCGGGCTGAATCTGACGATTCCTCACAAGGTGGAGGTAATTCCGTTTCTGGACGAGGTGGACGCCGGGGCGCTGCGAATGGGGGCTGTGAATACAGTTTTGTTTGATTCCGGAAGGGTGTGCGGATTCAACACCGACGGGATTGGAATGGTTGCTGCAGTGTCCGAGGGACTGGGCAGCCCGATCCGTGGGGAGGATGTCGTCTTGATTGGAGCCGGAGGTGCGGCCCGGGCGGCTGCGGTGCAGTGTTTGGAGCTGGGATGTAGGAGCCTTTGGGTGGGTAATCGAAGTAGCGATCGACTGGAGGCACTACTGGATTCCCTTCGCTCAAATTGCCCGGAGGCCGGTGTTCATGGGTTTTTGACAGGAATGAAGGTTCCGGAGGTGCCTGCTGGTTCTTTGCTGATCCATGCAACGTCGGTGGGACTGAAAAATGAAGAGGTTCTGCCGGTAAGTCCTCAGCTTCTTGGGAGGATGGCCGCTGTGTTTGACATGGTCTATTGTCCAGACGGCACCCGTTTGGTCCGAACAGCCCGGGAGATGGGGCTCAAGGCCTGCGATGGACTCGGTATGTTGGTCCATCAGGGAGCTAAGGCACTTGAGCTATGGACAGGGATTGAAGTTCCCGTGGAGACAATGAAACAAGCTGTCATGCAAGCTGTGGATAGGAAGGACGAAAGGTCATGATTGAGATCTGGAAGCAAGGATTTGCGGCATTCCCATGGGTCGCCCCTTTTATGGCTGTCGTGGTGGGGGCGTGTGTCGGCAGTTTCCTCAATGTCTGTATTTACCGGATACCGAAAGGGGAGTCGGTGGTCTATCCGCCCTCTCACAGTGCGAATGGTAGGCCGTTGGCATGGTGGGAGAATATTCCGGTTCTTTCCTGGTTTTATCTGCGTGGTAGGGACCGCGTGACGGGTGAGCCGTTCAGCTTTCGCTACCCGTTTGTGGAAATGCTTACCGCGGGAGTGTTCTTTTGGATTTGGCAGAGCTATCCTCCGCTTGCCGCCCTGGTGATGGCGTTTTTTGCGGCTTTGATGATTGTCGGAGCCTTCATCGACTATGATCACATGATCATTCCGGATTCGGTGACGGTCGTGGGAATGACAGCCGGTGTGGCGCTGTCCTTGCTGGTGCCGGGGGTTCAGGACATTTCATCGTTTCCAAATGTGATCAGTCCGCAGTTGAGTGCGGGGGCTCTCGCATTGATTGGCGCGTTGGTCGGTTCCGGACTGGTGTTTTGGGTGCGGGAGTTGTCCGAGATGTTTCTGAAACGTCCAAGTGTTGGCGAAGGAGATTTGAAGTTGATGGGTTGTATCGGTGCATTCTGTGGTTGGCAGGGAGCGGTTTTTGCTTTTTTTGCGGGTTGCCTGGTCGGTGTCGTCGTCTTGGTCCCTGCGATGCTTGTTGGATGTTTTGGAAACAAAGACGATGCTTCCGCATCCAGCTTGGATAATGTCCACACCGCGGACGGTTGTGAACGCGTGGGGGGAAAAGAGACTCCTGCCTGGGCCAGGGAAGTTCCTTTTGGGCCCCTGTTGGCAATCGGGGCGATGGCTTACGTTCTGGGCGGTGCCGGGTTTGTAATCCGATTCTTCGATTTGGCTGGGCAGGTTTTCTTCGGACCCGTTCTGTAGTTCTGCTTTTCCAGCGGTTCCATCATCCGTTTCTGATAGTATGCACG
>JAPXRV010000119.1:3730-9330 GCA_033813415.1 Opitutales bacterium
TTCCCAGATACTCCAGAAAATCCTGATGACCATCCGGATTCTGTTCTTCAAAGAGCGTGTGCCATATGTCTTTGTCTTGATCGGACATTCCAGCGGATTCCATGAACGCGATCCACTGTGTTTTGTTGAACGAAGGCAGATCCTTCCGGATCCCGAGTTGCTCCAAAAGCTTCCGGGTCGCCCATTGTTGGGCGTGGATCTGGGCCAGAGAGTATTGGAGTTGCTGCAGCCTTTCGTTGAGAATGGCGGTCATCGGGCCGGAATCGATCGATCCGCTGTCGCTTTCGGATTCATCCAACAGCCGGCGAATGGCTTCGAGGGATAAACCTGTTCTCCTCAGTCTGCAGATTGTATCCAGCCTTTCGATGTCATGTGATTCGTAGAGCCGGTATCCCGCCGAAGTGCGGTATGACGGGGATAGAAGTCCGATTTTGTCATAGTGGAGCAGTGTGCTCCTGGATAGTCCGAATCGATTGGCGGCGTGGCTTATGGAGATCATGGAGAGTCTCAGAATGATGCCCGGAAGTTGTGAAGTGGCACTTGCAGAAAACCGTTCTGAATAAAATGGAATGATTGAAAGCGGGCAACCCGTATGTCGCTCACACGGGTTGCCCTTCGCTTGATCCACTTCTTCAGTTTTTCGCTTTCCTGGCCCAATCGCGAACCTGGGAGCATGCGTCTTCGCCAAGGCCGAGCCAACGAAGGAATGCTTCGTGGGCGTCCGGGTGGCGTTCCTCGAACAGGGCATGGAGCTTTTGCATCTGCGACTCTCCGATACCGGCATCCATTAGGATGCGGATGAACTGATCTTTTGTTATGGATTTCATGATGATTGACTTATGGTTTTTTAAGGCGGGATGCCTTCTTTCTGCGGAGTGTAAGCTGTGAAGCCGTGATCGGGTGGATCATATTCCGCAGGCGCGATGAATGTTCGGGGAAATGGTGGGGGTTCCTGGATTGAAGTGAGTGAGTCGTCAAAATTGAGGGATAGGAAAGAAACAGTTTGAAAGGGAATGTAGATATAGTTTAACTGAGTTAAACATATTGCCAAATTTCACTTCGAAATGAGACCCCGCCATTTTTCGATCATCCGTTGCCCAGCGGTGTATATTTTCTGGATGTCAATGATACCGCTCAGCTCAATTGCCATGACTCTGCCTTCTGTTTGGAGTGACCATGCCGTCTTGCAACAGCGTTCATCCGTCAAAATGTGGGGTTGGGGGAAACCCAATGAGCCGATCCGCGTGACTCCTGAATGGAGCGGTGAGACGATTGAGACCATCGTGGGGTGGGACGCAAACTGGCAGTTGATGCTGGAGACACCGGAAGCCGGCGGACCCTACACGATTCTGGTTCAGGGATATTCGGAGCAAGTCATACACGATGTTCTCATTGGCGAAGTCTGGATTTGTACTGGCCAATCGAACATGGAATGGAGCCCAGGTGCGGGAATGGAAGGCGGGGACGAATTGATCCGTGGAGCGGATTATCCGCAGATCCGCCTATTCTCAGTTAGTCACCGGACCTCGACCAGCCCGCAGTTGGATGTGGATGGGGAGTGGCGGGTGTGCAGTCCGGATTCGGTTCAGTGGTTCAGCGCGGTGGGATATGTATTTGGCCGGGAACTGCATGCAAGCACTGCTTTCCCTGTCGGGCTTATTCTGTCGGCTTGGGGTGGAACCCCTGCAGAACCATGGATGCCGGAGAGTGTGGTAAATGAAGATCCGTTCCTTCTTGCTGCGTCGGGTAAGCTTCAGCAGGAGGAGTGGGGTCCCGTTGCGCCCGGTTTGGCATACCACGCGATGCTTGAGCCCCTGACCCGCTTCCGGATCGCCGGTGCGATTTGGTATCAGGGCGAGAGCAATGTCGCAGCTGCGGAGTCGTACGATCGGGTTTTGGCAGCTCTGGTTTCGAGTTGGAGAAGAGCGTGGGGATACCCATTTCCATTTTTATATGTTCAAGTCTCTCCCTGGGCTTACGGTTCTCCGATGGCCGGGGCGGAATTGCGTGATGCACAGCGGCGGGCCTTACCCCGGATTCCGCGTTCCGGGATGGCCGTGATCAGCGACGTGGGTGATCCCGACAACATTCATCCGCCCAATAAGGTGGATCCGGGCATGCGCCTGGCACGGTTGGCGATGAGTCGGGTGTATGGAAAGCCGGATGCATTGGACAGCGGACCTCTTTATTGCGAGATGCAGGTTTCCGGCTCGGAGGTTCGTTTGTTCTTTGATCATGTCAAGGGCGGGTGGATCACAGCTCCCGGATGGTCGGATCACTTTGAGGTGGCCGGTGAGGATCGGGTTTTCCATGCAGCCCAGGCTCGATTGGATGGCGAGACGATCGTGGTTTCTTCCGATACGGTTCCCGTCCCGGTGGCGGTTCGCTTTGCGTTTACGAACACAGCTCAACCGGGTCTCTACAATCAATCAGGGCTTCCCGTGTCCTGCTTCCGGACAGATCAATGGCCTTTGGGTGAACCCTGAACCCGGTAGCCTTTGTGCAGCCTTGAGATACTTCCTGGAGTGGAATTCAGACTCCCGATTCCCATAATAACGACAGAACAATCCCTACATATACCATGAGAAAGATAAAAATCATTTGTGCTCTTCTGGGAGCGCTTGGCGTCTCCTTGATGCCTTCAGTTGTATCTGCCAAGAAGTTCGAAGGCTTGGCCAAGACTCCGCCGATGGGTTGGAATTCCTGGAATACCTTCGAGGTGAACATCAGTGAGGCTCTAATCAAGGAAACCGCCGAAGCCATGATCGCGAATGGAATGCGTGATGCAGGTTATATATACATCAACCTCGATGATGGATGGATGGCGCCTGAACGGGACGATGAAGGGAATCTTATGGCTCATCCCGAGCGTTTTCCAAGCGGAATGAAGGCGCTTGGCGATTACCTTCATTCCAAGGGATTCAAGTTCGGTGTATACAACTGCGCCGGAAGGCAAACTTGTGCAGGCTATCCCGGATCCATGGGCCATGAATTCCAGGATGCGCTGAAATATGCCCAGTGGGGCGTGGATTACCTGAAATATGACTGGTGCAATACCGGCACCCGCGATGCAAAAGAAGCAATGACAACCATGAGTGAAGCCCTGTGGGCAGCCAAGCGACCGGTTGTTTTCAGTATTTGCGAGTGGGGAACCTCAAAAGTTTGGGAGTGGGGAAGCTCTGTCGGCCACCTCTGGCGGACGACAGGCGATATCATTGATTGCTATGATTGTGTGCAGGAGTGGTCACGCGGATGGAAGGTCATTCTGGATGGTCAGATGGACCTTGTCAGTGGTCACGAAGGACTGGGGACGTTTGCGGGTCCTGATGGTTGGAACGATCCGGATATGATGGAGGTCGGAAATCCGGGAATGACGATGGCGGATAACCGTTCGCTGTTTGCGATGTGGTGTGTGTTGGCAGCGCCTTTGATTGCTGGGAATGATGTGCGGACGATGTCCGATGAAGTGTGCCGCATCCTGACGAACAAGGAGGCGATTGCCATCAATCAGGATGTCATGGGCAAGCAGGGATTCCGCTTCTACAAAGATTCCAATCGTGAAGTGTGGATGCGTGCTCTTTCTGATGGTGCATGGGCTGTGGCGGTGATGAACCCTTCGGATGAAAGTCGAGAAGTCTCCTTCCGTTGGCATCATGCGGATCGTCATCTGGTCAGTGATTATTCGATCCGCGATGTCTATGATATGAAGGATCTCGGAAATACGAAGGAGATGGCGTCTGTATCCAGAGTTCTCGAACCCCATGATGTGATGTTTTTCCGACTGACTCCTCTGAAGTGAGGAGTGCGGCCCCGGGCATGAATCCCGGAAGATTACCACATGACAGGATGCGGGGAACCGCATCCTGTTTTTTTGAACGAAACGTTTTTATCGGATGGATAGGCCGCCATATCGCCGATCCGGTGGGCTTAGTCCGACTCGCAGGATGGATCACGGTCTTATCCGGGGGTGAGGACCCAACTCGGATTTCGAACCCTCACTGAGAAGACCCCGTATGTCTCAGAGGACCTTCAGGATCCTGAACGGTTGTTGTTTCGACATCTGCTTCAGCATCAATGGAGGGATTGCTATCGAGTGCCTGTTCTCTGTGGAGTGCATGCGCTTGCCGAACACACTCAGATTGCCTGCAGAGCAACAGCATTATAGCATCTCTCCAATGCTTGGCCATCTGTGTTGCCATGATGTGGTTTTTGATGCAACTCCGAATTAGGTCATATGTTTGATCCATGCAGGGTCGGGACGGGCTTCCGTTGAGTCCATTTGTGGGTATAATGCGTGTTGGTTCTTATTTTTGTGAACTGGAATCGAACTGACGTCCGCCCCTACGGGCGATACTCTGCTCCTTCCGGATTATCAGGATCGAATACTTCATCGTTCTGCTCCAAACCAATAGTGTCTGCTTAACAACAAACTGCATTGTGTTATGCTCAAAGTTGCTTGTTTCAGTGTGGCCTGTGTCGACTTCTACCCTCAGTTTTCAACGAATTTCCCAGGTGGGAACGCCTTGAATCAGTCCGTGAGGTTCCGGGAGTTGGGCTGCGACACTTTGTTTGCCGGTGCCGTGGGAGGCGATGAGGCGGGAAAGCGGATAGAGGACCTGCTTCGTTATCATGGAGTCGATATGTCGGCTTTCCATGTCATGGAATTGGAAAAAACGGCCTCAAACCAATTGGTGGTGGATGATCAGGGAGAGCGTTCGGGGCTTCCCGGAGCCTGGTCAGGTGGCGCTTATGAGCGGTACCGCATGTCGGAATCGGATTGGGCCCACATCCTGAGCTGTCCGGTGTGGTCCACGCATTTCAATGCGCCGGATTTTGCGGAGGCTATCCGGCGCAAGCCCGCCACCACTAAGCTGTTTGTGGACTTCCTGCACCTGCCGGACTGGGAGCCGTTGGAAAACAATCTTTCCAGTATCGACATCGCTTACATCGGAGGGGAGCTGGTGCAGATGGATCGCCTGGTGGCGCTTTCAACGGAATACCCGGGCGCTCTGATTGTGTTGACGTTGGGAGCAAGGGGGAGTGTGGCGATGAAGGGAGGGCGGAGTTGGAGGCAGGATGCGCTTCCGCTCGACCGGGTCGTCGATACCACCGGATGCGGAGACGCGTTTCAGTCCTCCTGTAGTGTGGAATGGATGCGCTCTGGTGACATCGCATCCGCACTGAGGGCGGGTGCTGAGGGTGGTCGTCTGTGTGCGGAACGGTTGGGGGCGCTTCCATGGGATATTGACTGAAATGCCCGGCCCAACCATCTGAAAAAAAATCCGGAAAAATTCAGAAAAAGGTATTGACAGTGGAGGGAGAGATGGGCCTAATGAACGACTTTCCCACATGAGGGAAGAGTTCTTTGAAAGATACTTTGTGTGATTGCCGAACCCGGCAATTCAAAGAGTTTAAAGAGTAAAAAGTGAATGACCTGTGTTGAGTTGGGAAGTAAGATTTCTGACAAGGCATGGGTCGACTCCAGAGTTTAAGACTGGAGTTAGAGAGCAAAAGCTTTTCAAAAGCAATATTTGGAGAGTTTGATCCTAGCTCAGAGTGAACGCTGGCGGCGTGGTTAAGACATGCAAGTCGAGCGGAGG
>JAPXRV010000120.1:0-9319 GCA_033813415.1 Opitutales bacterium
TTTCTGAAAAATCCCACACCGTTCAAATACACGGGAAGGAGAGTCTCATCGTCACCCATCCATTCTCCAGCAGAACCCGGTGCATTCCTATTGGCCCGTTAAGGCTTCAGTCTGAAGATCAAAACTGTGAGCGGGTCGACCAATACCCCATCGTCCGTGAACTTGAAGCCGGATGGATCCGATACGGGTAGGGTTCCGGATTCGTCATCATCCACGAGCAGTTCAGCTGTGGGCAGGTCGGTTATCGCAGTGAAATTCCGGGGTTGATTGTCGGCATTGATAAACACGAGGAAGCGTGTGCCATCCGTGGCGGTGCATGCATACGCGATGGCGAGATCCTCTTGCCGGCCTTCCGGTGATTCAATCAGTCGGATGTTAGCATCCACTGCGGCTCTGGATCCCAGTCGGAATGCGTCGGACGACCGGCGCAGGGCAATGAGGCCAGCTGTGTAGCGGCGCGTGAGCACGGCTTCCGGAAACGCTGATGCGTCGGTGGCCTTCGCCCACTCGAACCGGTTGATCGCATCGCTGGAGTCATAGGAATCATGGATGAAGTAGGGGTGGGTGATGGGCGCTCCGTCTTCATCCATCACAAGCGTGTATTTGTGTTCGGGCGTTCCTTCCGCCCGCCATTGCTTGGTGCGTCCGTATTCCTGCCCTCCGTGGAGAAAGGCAATTCCCTGGCTGGTGAGGAGCAGCGCATTTCCAATCCGGATCCGTCGATGAATCCCGCTCCGTCCTTCACTTGTGTCAGGGTCCATTTTCGTGGCTAGCGCGATCACGTCGTGAAGGGTGAGGTTGTCGTGCGCCGCGATGTAGGACACGACATCCCCGGGGTCGTCCGCATGAAAATTCCCCGGTTGTGCTTTGATATTGTCGAAAATCCTTTGAATCGAACGTGGGCCACCTGTTATGAAACGTGGTTCACCTTCGTTTCCATATCCAGATTTGATTTCATTGCGGAACTCGTCCGAAAACACGGCGACTGAGTCGGTATGCGCCATCCAGTCCTGATCGGCAGGCTGTCGTGGGTCGTGCTCATCTCCGGCGTAGGTCCTCCAGCCCTCGCCCAGTATGATGGCATTGGGGTTCAATGATCGGATCGCATCAGCGGCAAGCTGAATGGATTCCGCATCGTGGTCTCCCATCATGTCAAAACGGAAACCATCGACCTTGAAAACCTCGGTCCAATAGACCAGCGAGTCGATCATCAGGCGACGGGACATGGCGTGTGTGGTTCCCAGCCGTCCACCACCGAAGCTGGTCCGCGGGGTGCCATCGGCATCCATGAAATGGTAGTAGCCCGGAGCCAAATCCTCGAGCACGCTCAAGTTCCCCGTGTGATTGTAGACCACATCGAGAATGACCCCCATTCCCCGTTCATGGATCGCATCAATCAGATTTTTGAAATCCACAATCCGGGATTCGGGTTCCGATGAATGCTTCGAATACATACCGGACAGCGAGAAGTAGCTGTGCGGATCGTATCCCCAGTTGTAGTTGTTGTCCTGCGATGAGTAGTGCATCTCGCGCTCCCGGCTGGCCAGCTCGTCTCCAAACCGGTAGCTCATCACCGGCAAAAGCTGGATGTGAGTCACCCCCAGATCGTGGATGTAGTCCAGCTTGTCGATCATGGCCTCAAAGGTTCCGAAGGGTGCGTTGAGATCTTTTTCGATCGCGGGATCCACCGTGAAGTCCCTGACATGAATCTCCCATATGATCGCATCTTCCGGTTTTGAAAACCCTTCGATGGTCGCATGGGTGAGCGGGTGTCCGACTCTTATGGGGTCCACGATCGCCGCTTTGCCTGCCGGGTGAATCGTGTGATCAAACGGGGCCATCGATTTGGCATAGGGGTCGAGTGCCTCGCGAGCTGGAGAGTCGGATGTCGTTTGCACGAGGTAATGGTAAAAATAGCCGTTGAGGTCCTGAATTCCGGTGTTTGTTTGGTCGAGCTCGAGGCGCCAGACCCCGTCATCACCACGCGTCATGGGGAGGCGGTTACAATCGATCCTATCCGGATATTCATTGTTGTAGATGCGAACCGATACATCGTGAACCATCGGTGACCATAGCCTGAGTGTCGCCGAGCCATCGGCATGCAGCTCGGCTCCAAGCGGACCCTGGTATGCGTAGCGCGCATCGGTTTCCTGCCATGTTATCGGCCCTGCTGGCTGAAAGGCATCCTCCTCCGGGTGGTCTGAGTCAGCGCTTCAACTGATCCCCACAGCAGAACGGAGCCAATCGTGAGAAGTCGGATACTGAATCGACGGAACGAGGTTCGGGATGTGTTCATGGATTTGAATTTCACAAGGGTTGGTCGAGCGCACACCTGTTTCCAGCGCAACAGGTTCTGAAGGATTTCATCGGAAGTTCCTGACCATCCATGGTATCTGTGAATCCCTCCTCTTCCAGCGAATGCGATCGGAGGAAACCGTGATCATCCGGATATAACCGAGAGGGTTTTTGAAGAAGAGGAGAGGGAAGAGCGGCTCACCGGGACGGTTCGCCCTACCCGCGCGGGGGAATGTTCTGTTTTAGGTAGGGATGAGCGTCCCCGCTCATCCGCTGATGCGCTTGAACTTCTGGTGGTGTATGGTAATAGAGGATGGCTGAAGCCACCCCCTCCGGAAGAGGGATTGACGGAAGGGATGACGCGGCAGGAGTATGGAAGCAGGCGGCTCACCGGGACGGTTCGCCCTACCAGAGCGGGCCTAGGAGGCTGCGGCTTCAGCCGTAGCCCTCTTTGAAGTAGGTGGATCTCATGATAAAACCCGTTGCCTTCTTCAGAGTAGGGGGAGCATCCCTGCTCGCCACATTCGTGGGACGTCGATTGGGAGAAGATGCGCGAGCAAGGATGTTCACGTTACTTTTGGAATGTCTGTTTTAGGTAGGGATGAGCGTCCCCGCTCATCCGCTGATGCGATTGAACGGCTGGAGGCGTGAGAGCAAAAGAGGATGGCTGAAGCCATACCCACCGGAAGAGCGCCGTTGATTCCAAGCCTGGGGCAGCAGGTATGAAGAAATGAATCTTTCCCACTAAGAGCGCGAAGAACACGAAGCGGGAAGGGGATGAACCACGAAAGTCACGTAAAGCACGAAAGGGGTGAAGAGGCGGCTCACCGGGACGGTTCGCCCTACCTTGGATGTTGGGGACGCCCCGGAGGCTGCGGCTTCAGCCATTCGACTATGCTCATGATCAAGCCCGTAGCCCTCTTTGAAATAGGGGGAGCATCCCTGCTCGCCATTCGTGGGACGTCGATTGGAACAAGGGCGCGAGCATTAGCTCCCGCTACTATGTGATGGCGCTTGACTGGATGGGTTGATTGATTATTTATGAAATCAAAATGTTTGAATTTGATTCATCCAAGAGCGAAGCGAATCTTGAGAAGCATGGGATAGACTTCGGGGCGGCGCAGAAGCTTTGGGATGGTCCGGTGTTCGCCTACGAGTCTGCCTACACTGACGAGCCGAGGATTCTTGTCGTGGGAATGATAAAGGGTCGATTTTGGACAGCAATTATCACGAATAGAAATGAAAACATCCGCATCATCAGTTGCCGTAGAAGCCGCGAGAGCGAGATCGTCCTCTGGCAAGGTCGCTATAAGCCTTGATGGAACGAAAGTGATTACCTTGGAGGAGCTCGATGCACTTTTTGATTCGGGTTCCGATGAGATCGATCAGTATTTCGATCCGGGGAAAGAGGTTGTCCGTGGCGGGCGTCGGAAGGGAAGCGGCCGTAAGTCCTCCGGTCGCAAAACCTTTAGCATCCGGCTCTCGCCTTCTGTTCACGATCATGCGAGGCGTCGTGCGCATGCGGCCGGGATGAGTTTGTCGGACTATGTGGAATCCAGATTGAAATAGCACAGACCCGGGATGGAGGATCGTTGTTCCGGATTGCTGTACGGGGATTGAAGCAGATTGGACTCACGCCCGTTTGACGCTGCATGCAGCGTCTGCATTTCCCCATCGATCTACGAGCTATGGAGGACACGCAAGCCGCGAAGGAAGAGGGGAATTGAGTCACCCTTCCCGTAGCGGAAATCGTGAGATTTCCGTCTCCCGGAATGTCGGATTGGAAAATGGATCTTAGCCACAAAGCCACAAAGATCACATATAAAACAGAGGTTGGAGAACAGAACTGCTGAAATTTCTTCGTGCGCTTCGAGTCCTTTGCTTCGCGCTATCGCTTGTCCAGACTCCGGAGGAGTAAAAGCCTGCAATGTCGCCTTCGGCTCGAAAGTGGTGAAAAGAACTGTTTTTTGGACAGGATTAACAGGATCTACAGGATTGAAGAAGATATCCTCGCGCTGAGACGCAAAGGCGCAGAGGGAAGATGAACCACGAAATTCCCGAAAAACCACGAAAGGGGAAGGAAAGAATACATCAACCACTGATGAAGATGATGAACACGGATATCGGGCATGTGGGATACCTTCTATTTTTCGACAGGATTAACAGGATCTACAGGATTGAAGAGGAGAGGGAAGAGCGGCTCGCCGGGACGGTTCGCCCTACCAGCGCGGGGGAATGTTCTGTTTCAGGTAGGGATGAGCGTCCCCGCTCATCCGCTGATGCGATTGAACTTCTGGTGGGGTATGGCAATAGAGGATGGCTGAAGCCATCCACTCCGGAAAAGAGCTTCTAGAACGGAAAGAGGCGTTCAGGCATAGGCCGTCTGGTTTCAAGAGGCGGCTCACCGGGACGGTTCGCCCTAACTTTGATTGGGGGAGTTTCCCGAGGCTTCGGCTTCGGCTTTTGTGATCGGAGGGGCTTTGCGCAGGTAGACGCTGCCGTTGAGGCTCTTGAGACGTAACTCGGGGCCGCCTTCTCCGTTGATCGTGCCGGAGACCGTTCTCCCGATGGGGAATCTGCCGGTTGGGGCGACGGTGATCGGAAACTCCGAGTGGATGCTGCCATTGGTGGTTTGCAGGCGGAAGCTTGCTGGCGCGTCGGGTGGAAGCGTCAGGTCGATGTCGCCATTCAGGGAACTGAGCGAGAGGGGTTTGTCGGCCGGGAGCCGGGTCATCTCGACGGATACCCTGCCCTGAACGGAGTGCGCAATAACGGATCCGGTGGCATTGCGAACGATGACGGAGGCGTTGACGCTGTTGAGCTCGAGGTCGCCGGAGACCCCATCGACATCTATGCCCGACCCGTTGGTGCAGTTGAGGATGAGGGATGTGGCGGATGGGACCAGGATCGATACTTTGCCGGGATTCGGGTTGCTCGTGCCAAGAGTTATGATGCCATTCTTCGACTTCGCGGTGATGCCCGCTTTTCCGCCGGTCACGTGAAGCTCATTCAGGGTATGGGAGCGGACTTCGATGCTGCCGTTCAAGACGCTCAGTTTGACGGTTGCGGGTTGATCGGGTGCGTCGATGTTGATCCGGATCGATGGGATCGGGTTTTCCGCATCTGCGAAGAGCGGGTAAGTGGAGAAGCAGGCAATTACACAGAAGAGAACCCGTAGATGAAGGAAGTGGTGGGTTTTCATGGCTAGATCATTTCGAGTTGGGAGATTCCGGATTCCGCAGTCGAGCGGATGTAGTCTTCCAGATGATTGCGTTCGAGCAGTTCGCGGAGGGCGTTGGTTGCTTTGGGGTCGTCCAGTTGGAGGATCAGGCGGATCAACTCAGCTTGCAGGATCGGGGCGCTTTGCCGCAGAAGGGAATCGGGGAGCGAATGCTGGATCTCGGGGCGGTCGAGATGCGGTTGCAGGACCTCAAGCGCCGCCAGACGGACATTTACGTTGGGATCGGTATCGAGGGTTTGGAGCAAGGCCTGCATGACCGAGGCTTCGGTTGGGGCAAGCTGGCCGGACAGGAGCACCCCGCGCAGGCGTTCGCTTGCCGACTCCTGATGCATGAGTGAGAGCGCCATCTCGCGTTCGAGGGCCGAAACCTTCCGGTGGAGTTCATCCACGGTTGAGTGGGCAGGGTCATTATCGGGACTGGATTTGAATGCGAGATTCCATCCGATGAGGATCCCGAGTCCGAGCATCACCAGGACGGCGGCCGATGATCCGGCGGCGATCAGCCAGCCCGTGCTGTTGAACCATGATGAAAGCCTGGCCGTATGCGCAGTGGAAGCGGATGCATCTTCTTCCCGTTGCCACCTTTCGAGAGAGGAGAAGAACCGGGTGTCCATATCCGGATCGGGAGAGGATTCGGGGATCTCGCCCATCGACTCCCAGAGGGTTTGTATCGATGCGTAGTGTTCGCGGCAGGCCGGGCACTCCCGCATGTGTTGTTCCATCTGCATGCGAAGGGCATGCTTGAGGGTGGTCGCGAGGTCATCGGCCACCAGTTTGTGAAAGCGTGAGCAGTTCATGACACTTCCTTTCTGCTGAGGTATTCAAATTGCTGACGGAGTTCGTTCATGGCGCGGAGCACCCGCATTTTCACCGCTCCTACGCTGCATTGCAGGATGGATGCGATTTCGTCGTATTTGAGGTCTTGATAGCGGCTTAGGATGAGCACTTCGCGTGAGGCTTCGGGAAGCCTGGAAATGGATTGTTTCAGTTGATCGAGATCCTGTCCCAAGATGACTTGTGTGTCCGGGCGGACACTGTTCTCATCGGCGGTGGGCCGGTTGTCCTGTTCCTGAATCGCTGACATGACGGGTTCGCGGGCGGCGTGCGACCATGCCTGGATGCGGACGTTGCGTGCGATCTGATACATCCATGTGCGGAAACTGTGTCGTGGGCGGTAAGATTGCCGATACTTCATGATGCGGAAAAATACGTCCTGAACGAGATCCTCGCTGAGCTGGCGTTCGGAGGTAAGCCGGAGGAAGAAGTTGAAGAGAGGCGTGCGATACCTTTTGTACAGAGTCGAGAGCTGGTCGATTTGCCCCTCTCTCACCCGGAGCATGATCACTTCGTCCGACTCGGAATCGTCTGCCTGCATGTTGGATCCAATATACAGGAATACTTGCGAATGCCGGAAAGGTCACACCGATTTGTCGAAATTCCGAAAAACGATGCCGGATGATGCCTCAGTGGAAATCGTAGGATTGCACAGCTGGAAGTGCTTTCAAGGGGATTCCGGATAGCCGGATCGCCTGGATGTGGGTGACGCCATCCTTGCGTTGGAGCCGTCCGGATACGATCAGGTAATGCTCTTGTGTGACCGTCAGGCGGTAGCGTTCGAAGCGATCGGAGTAGAGGATACAGTTGGCGATGCCGGTCTCATCTTCCAGGCTCACAAACACCGCTCCTTTGGCTGTGCCCGGGCGTTGGCGGCAGATGACGGCTCCCGCGACCTGGACAGGGCATCCATCGCGCATCTGTGCAAGTTTTCCCGCCGGAACAACCGAGTCTCCCAGTAGCGGCCGTATCCATGACATCGGATGGGCTCCGACGGTCAATCCGATGGTCCGGTAGTCGGCCATGAGGCGCTCGATTGGATCCATCGGCGGGAGGGGGCGCGTCTCGGATGGATCGCTGTCGTGCGGGTTTTGCGGAAGACTGGCGAACAGGTCGTCGCTGTCGTGGAATTGTTCGATTGCCCACAGGGCCTGGCGGCGATCGCCACACCAGATGTTGAGTGCGCCAGCTTCAGCGAGCACGCGCAGCTCGTCGCGGGCAAAGTCGGTGCGGTTGAGGAAGTCACGCAGATCGGCGAAAGGGGCACAGGAACGCTCGGCCAACATGAGGTGGGCGTGGGCACGCTTGAGCCCATCAAGGCTAAGGAGTCCGAGCCGGATCGTCTGGTCATCGATGATGGTGCACTCCCATGCGGACTCGCTTATGTCGGGCGGGAGGAAGCGGATCCCGTGTCGTTTGCCGTCCTGGACAAGGGTGGATGGGGAGTAGAATCCCATGGGCTGGTTGTTGAGCAGGCCGGCATAGAACTCGGCGGGATGGTGGGTCTTGAGGTAGGCGCTGCCATAAGCCAGAATCGCGAAGCTGATGGCGTGTGACTCCGGGAATCCATAGAGTGCGAAGGATTGGATCGCATCGGTCATCTTCCGGATGACGTCTTCCTCAACCCCACGGGATTCGAGGGCGCTGCGGAGCTTCTGGACCACCCGCTCCATGCGTTCGTCGCTGCGTTTGAATCCCATGGCGCGCCGCAGTTCTTCGGCCTCCGATCCCGAAAATCCAGCCAGAACCATGGCCATTTTCAGGACTTGCTCCTGAAAGAGCGGGACGCCCAGCGTGCGCTTCAGGACGGGTTCGAGGTCGGGGTGGATGTAGTCGATCGCCTGCCGGCCGGCCCGTCGTTCGAGGTAAGGGTGGGCAAGGTTACCTGCGATGGGTCCGGGGCGCACGATGGCGACTTCAATCACCAGATCATAGAAGGTGCGGGGTTGTAGGCGGGGCAGGGTGGCCATCTGGGCGCGGCTTTCGATCTGGAATACACCCACGGTGTCGGCCGTGCGCATCAGCTCGAAAGTAGCGGGATCATCTTTCGGAATATGTGCGAGATCAATCGGATTGCCCCGTGCCCGGGTGAGGGCGAGAGCATCCTGAAGGACCGCCATCATCCCGAGTCCAAGCAAATCCACTTTGACGATGCCCATGTCCTCGCAGTCATCTTTATCCCATTGGACGACCACCCGCCCGGGCATGCTCGCGTTCTCCAGAGGCACAATGGTATCGAGCCCTTGCTGGCATATGATCATACCTCCGGAATGTTGTCCGAGGTGCCTCGGGAGTCCGTAGACCCGGGAATAGAGGTCGACCAGTGCGGGTGCGCGTGGATGGGAGTGGCGGATGCCGGCTTGGGAAAGCTGATCCTGAAGGGCGAGTGTCTGCGGGTAGTCCCCGTGCGCAAAGAGATCGGAAAAGCGTTTGAGCTGATCGACCGGGAAGTTGAGTGCCTTGCCCATCTCCCGGATCGCACTTCGTCCCCGGTAGGTGATGACATTGGCGGTCATGGCGGCGCCGAGTTTTCCGTAGCGGCGGTAGACTTCCTGGATGACGCATTCGCGCATATGGCCGCTGGGGAGGTCGAGGTCGATATCCGGCCAGCCTTGCCGCCCCTCGCTGAGGAAACGTTCGAAGAGCAGGTTGCCGCCGATCGGATCGGCTGCGGTGATCGCCAGACTGTAGCAGACCACGCTGTTCGCAGCGCTACCCCGGCCTTGCACCATGATCCCGGATTCCCGGCAGAAGTTGACAATATCCCAGACAATCAGGAAGTAACCGCTGAAACCGAGTTTTGCGATGATGCCGAGTTCGTGATTGATCTGATCGCGTATGCGGGGGGTAATCGAACCGTAGCGTTGTTCGGCTCCAAACCAGGTGATCTTGCGCAGAAAGCTGTCCATTGACTCCCCGGGAGGCACCGGAAAAGTCGGAAAACTGTAG
>JAPXRV010000121.1:0-8960 GCA_033813415.1 Opitutales bacterium
CGCATGAAGGGCTTCCCTCTTCTCACCAAACCCAGATCCGTCCTCAAAGCATCCCTCCAACCCCCTCCAGATCTCTCGATAATCCCCTTATTCTAGCGCCATTGGGCACAGACGCCCCTCGGCTTTGCTCGGGGCCACATATTTTCAATGGTGAATCTGCTGTTTTGCGCCAGCAAAACGTATGTGGCCCGAAGGGCTTATAGCGAAGCGATGTTAAATACCCATCCTGTCTGTTTCTCTTGTGTATTTGGACAGGATTCACAGGATTGAAATCGTGTTTTGCGCTCTGTGATGGCTGGAGATGATCTAGAGTTTTTCCAAAACTGATTCCAGGATTTTCACTTGGGTTGTTCCATGTTGTTTCGCTTTGCGTCGGAGTTTTTCTCTCAGATCGGGGCGGATCCGGATCTCTAGTCTAACCGAATTGCGGGGCTTTCTTCCAGCATTGGAACGGGCCCCTCCTCGTTTGGCTTTTGTCCAATCGAGAAAAGCATCCACATCTTCGGATCCGGAATCAACAAGGTGATCAAACTCGCTCACACTGATGGTTCGCTTTCCATCGGTGCTGGTTATGGTTGCTTCGGATGTAAGTTCACTGGTTTTCATAGATTTTTCTTTCTCTTTCCCGGGCTCTTCGAACGCTGATTATTCGAGTTCGATCATCTCGGATCGTGAACACTGCAAACCAGACGATTCCGTTCAGGCTCCCAATCATTGCAAATCTGGATTCCAAGTCGGAATTGGCCTCAGCGGTCATCCGAAATGGATCTTTCCATAGTAGCCGGGCTGTCTCAAAGTCTATTCAGTGTTTGTCGAAATTGGATTTCGATTTGTTCGGATCAAATTCGAATTCCATATCCATAAGTGACATTGATTTGTTTGAAAAGACAAGGGTGAAATTCAAATATTCGACATCTGGGTTGCTCCCAGCAGGATTATAGATGGTTTTCTCACGAAGGCACCAAGGCACCAAGGCACCAAGGATGGGATGATGGATTTCTTTGTGAGCTTGGCGCCTTGAGGCGAAGCCGGGCGAGAGATAGAAATTTTTGGACAGGATTAACAGGATCTACAGGATTGAAGAAGGGGTTCTCGCGCAGAGACCCAGAGGCAGGGGAATTAGAGGTAACCACGAACCTCACCATATGCAGAGGGAAGAGCGCCTTGGAGGGGACACCTCGCCCTGCCTTGGTTCGGGGATTTCCGATGTGGGGGAAACAAAAGAAGAAGGGCGCGAGCAGGGATGCTCCCGCTAATATGGGATGGTCTGTTGTGGGTAGGGAGGCGCGTCCCCGCTCATCCGCCAAGCGATTGAACGGCTGTTGGGTTGCGGCAATAGAGGATGGCTGAAGCCACCCCCTCCGGAAGACTAGAATTCTTAGTCTGCTGTTTTGCGGCAGCAAAACGTATGTGGCCCGAAGGGCTTATAGCAAAGCGATGTTGAACAGAATTTGTTGTGGATTCAGGCTGTGGGTTTAGCTTGAAAAACGGCAATAGTATTGCAATATTTCGCTTTATGATTCGCAGGGATCGTTATTTGGACCGCATCCGGACGGCTTTGGGCCGAAGCCCGATTGTGGCTTTGCTGGGGCCGAGGCAGTGTGGAAAGACCACGCTAGCACGGCAGTTGCTGACATTTGACTCGCCGAACTATTTCGATCTGGAGGATCCAGTGGTGCGACAGTTGATGGAGAATCCCATGAGTGTGCTGAGTCCGCTCAAAGGTTTGGTGGTGATTGATGAAGCTCAACGTGCTCCGGGACTTTTTCCGGTGTTGAGGGTTTTGGCGGATCGGGAAGACAGCCCGGCGTCTTTTTTGATTTTGGGGAGCGCTTCGCCGGACCTTTCCAGGCAGTCGGCGGAGTCTCTCGCTGGTCGGGTGGAAATGATCGAGCTTCGTGGCTTTGACAGTTCGGAGACGCGGGAGGACTCACGGAATGCACTTTGGTTTCGTGGCACGTTCCCGCGGTCCTTTCTGGCCGTAAGTGATGTGGATAGCTATGTGTGGAGGAAGAACTTCATTTCCACCTTTCTAGAGCGGGATTTGGGGAATCTGGGGTTCGGAATGTCCCCGGTCATGATCGGGCGTTTTTGGACGATGCTTTCCCACTACCATGGGCAGATTTGGAATGCGTCCGAGGTCGCCACCTCTTTGGGAGTGGCTCCAAACACAGCGCGAAGCTACCTCGATGCTTTGGAGCAGACTTTCATGATACGTCGTTTGCTTCCCTGGCATGAAAACGTTGGGAAACGCTTGGTGAAGTCACCCAAGCTGTACATCCGGGACAGTGGTCTGTTTCATAGTCTCCAGCGTATCGAGACGGTCTCCGATCTCTATCACAGTCCGAAACTCGGAGCTTCTTGGGAGGGTTTTGCCTTGGAGGAGATCATCCGGATACTGGATGTGCAGGACTGTTATTTTTACTCCGTTCACAGCGGATCAGAGCTTGATCTGTTGATCTTTCGAAACGGCAAGAGGATTGGATTTGAATTCAAATTCGCAGATGCCCCGAAGATGTCGAAATCGCTCTCGATTGTGAGGGAGGATCTTAAACTTGACCACCTTTGGGTGATCTATCCGGGGACTCGTCGGTACCAGCTTTCTGAGGGTGTTTGGACGCTGCCGCTTCGCGATATTCACGAAGCCAATGTAGAGGGATGAGATCTTCTTTTTTTTGGACAGGATTAACAGGATCCACAGGATTGAAGAAGATTTGTCTCACGCCCGTTTGATCCGGCAAGCCGGATCCGCACTTAAGATCCGGAGACCCCAAGGAAGAGGGATTGAAGACCCTTAACCACGGAGAGCACGAAGGGGGGAGGAGAATTGGCTTTTTTTGGCGTCTTGAGCGCAAGCGGGCCTCTTGAGTGAAGACGCTGCATGCAGCGTCGAACGGGCGTGAGACTATCGATGGAGTATTTCCTCAGGCAGACGGGAGAACCACGGCGCGAGCAGGGATGCTCCCGCTACTATTGGGGGAGATGAGGCCAGCCACAAAAGATCACACAGACCACATAGCTCACGAAGGGGGAATGGGAATCAACCACTGATGGGTGTGATGAACACGGATACAGAGTATCCCGGGATCGCCTCTTCCCTTCGTGTGCTTTGTGGTGAATCGATTTCAGTCTTAGTTTGTGGATTTTGTGATCTGTGTGGCTGATCTGACCCCCATTTTATTCGTGATTTTCGAGTGGTTCGTGGTTAAACCTGTTCTTTCAGCATCCGGATCTTGTGGTGTTGGCTTCTTTCTTTTGATCGAGATTGACAGAATTCTGTCCATGATTGACTGTTCTGGTATGCAAACGATCAACTACACGGATGCTCGAAACCAATTGGCCACGCTGATGGAAGTTGCTTCCCGTGACCGCGAACCCATTACGATCACTCGAAATGGCGAGGGCAAAGTAGTCATGCTGGCGATTGAAGAATACGAAGCGATGGAGACAACCCTTCATCTTTACTCAACCCGGGCCAATGCAACGCAGATACAGGAAAGTCTGGCCGACTACGCATCGGGTAGAATCCGATCCGGTGAGTTATGCGACTGACATGGCTACCCAACGGGTGGAAGGACTACCTCTATTGGCAAGAAAATGATCCTAATACCCTGCAACGTGTAAACGAACTCATCCGTGACGTCTTGCGCCATCCTTTCACCGGCATCGGCAAGCCGGAGCCGCTCAAGAATAATCTCAAAGGTTGGTGGTCGAGGCGGATTACCCATGCACATCGCCTCATTTACAAAGTTGAAGGTGAAAGCTTGCTGATCATGCAATGTCGGTTTCACTACGATGATTGATCTTTTTCGACTGGAATAACTGCGAGGCGCTAGTCCGGTTTTTCATGTATTGTGTAGAAGGATTCGGGGCGTGTGGGGCTTGGGAGGGGTTTGCGCCCCGATGGTCGATGAGTCCAATTAGAGGGTTGGGAGAGGGGCAATTAAAAAAGGGGACTCCCGCAGCGACCCGGGGACCCTGAGGGTAAGAAATGGAATGAACCACTGATGAAGATGCTGGACACTGATATGGACTTCCCGGGAGAGTTTCCCATCCGTGTCTATCAGCGGTTGAGTATTGTTTCCCTCTTCTTTCGTGGTTTTCGAGTCGTTCGTGGTGAACAGATTCCCCTCTTCTCTGTGCATTTTTTGTGATCTATGTGGCTAAACCCTTTTTTCATGGTTTTCGAGTGGTTCGTGGTTAACCCTGCTCTTACACAATAACCTTGTGGCGAGGTCCGTAGGGCGAAGCCATTCGTCGAAGCTCATGATCAAGACCATCCAGCCAAGCATGGCAGGAATGTTAGACAGAGTGTTCGATAACTTTCGCTTGAGCGGTCGTCGGGCTGAGGAACTGGGATAGAAGTCGGAAGGCGTGAGCGTTCCGCTACGGTGGAGGGCGAGGGAAGGGGCTGAATCCGCTTTCTGCCGCGGTGAAGATGCGAAAATGGGGGCTTGCGTGGTTTGGGTTCGTGCTTTTTTGTGAATCTTTTCGCAAATGGATGAGCAACTTAAGGAAATAGTCGAGCGTGCCCGTGGGCAGGCCGGTGAGATCGCTAACCGTGGTGGCTTTGAATCTTTCAAGGCAAGCATTGTCGGACCGCAGGGTAGTTTTACGGCTCTGCGCAAGCAGTTGGGGACGATTCCCAAGGAGCAGCGTCCGGAGTATGGCAAGCGCATCAACGAGGCCAAGGATCAGCTCGAAGCGGTTTTTGCGGAGGTGCATGAGCGGCTTGAAGGGATCGAGTTGGCTGCCTTGATCGGGCCGGCAGTGGATCCGACGCTTCCGTCACCGGATCGTGTGGTGGGAACGGTGCATCCGCTGACTCAGATTCTGGAACGCATCGTAGGGATTTTCGAGAAGGTGGGCTTCACGGTGGCATCGGGACCGGAAGTCGAAACCGAATTTTTCTGTTTCGATGCGTTGAATACCCCCCCCGATCATCCGGCCAGGGACTTGCAGGACACTTACTACATGCCGAATGAGGCCCGTTTCAGCAATGTGTCAAAGCATGGAGACGAGCGCTACCTGCTGAGGACGCACACTTCGAGTGTGCAGATCCGGACCATGCTGAAGGAAAAGCCGCCCCTGCGCATCCTGTCTCCGGGTCGCACGTTCCGCCGGGATACCGCTGATGCGACGCACTCCGCGAACTTTCACCAGATTGAAGGGCTGTATGTGGATAAGGGAGTAAAGGTAACCGATCTCAAGGCGATGCTCGACCATTTTGCCCGTGAGCTGCTCGGAAAGGATGCGAAGGTGCGTTTTCGTCCGCATTTCTTCCCCTACACTGAGCCGAGCTTCGAAGTGGATTTTTCGGCTGAACATTTGGGTAAGGTTGGAAAGAAGTGGATCGAGATCATGGGTTGCGGGATGGTGGATCCGGCCGTTTTTGAGTCGGTGGGAATCGATCCTGAGGCCTACACCGGATATGCGTTCGGCATGGGTATCGAGCGTATCGCCATGATCGCCTACGGGGTGGATGATATCCGCTATTTCTACCAGAACGACCAACGCTTCCTGAATCAGTTTGCCTGATTCCGGGATGAACACGCGGTCAAGAATGTCTCATACAGAATTGCATTTGCCATGTTGATTTCACTGGATTGGATCAGAACTTACCTGCCGGAGCTCCGGAAAAGTGCCGAAGAGATTGAGGAGGCGCTGACTCTCATCGGTTTTGAGGTTGAAGGTATCGAACGTCGTGGGCTGGCTCCGCTGCAACATGTGGTGGTTGGCGAGGTGCTTGAGAAGGCACAGCATCCGAATGCGGATCGCCTGAGCCTGTGTAAAGTGAACGTGGGGACAGGCACACCTGCCCAGATCGTTTGCGGTGCCAGGAATTTCAAGGTCGGGGACCGTGTCCCTGTGGCGCTTCCGGGTGCCGAACTGCCGGGCGGATTTGTGATCAAGAAGACCAAGCTGCGTGACGTCGACAGCGAGGGCATGATGTGCAGCGCGCGCGAGCTGGGCATGGGCGAGGACCATTCGGGCCTGCTCATCCTGGAACAACGGCCGGAAATCGGGACTCCAGTGAATGCGGTATTTCCTGAGGCGGATACGGTATTTGACGTGGAAGTGACACCGAATCGTCCGGACTGCCTGAGCCATGTCGGCATGGCCCGTGAATTGGCGGCGTTTTTTGGTCTTGAGCGGGTGCGTCCTGTTGTCCGGACTGTGGAAGCATCCTTGAGCGTTTCGGAAGGGGATGCATTGGTGGACGCTGTTGAGATCGAGGACAGTGCGACCTGTAAGTATTACTCGGCATACAGCATCCGGGGTGTAAAGATCGCGGAGAGTCCGGATTGGTTGAAGCAGCGGCTGGAGGCGATCGGGCTTCGTCCGATCAACAATGTGGTGGACGTGACGAATTTCGTATTGCATGAGATGGGGCAACCCCTGCATGCGTTTGATGCCGGAAAGATTCGTGGGCGCAAAATCATCGCGCGTGCGGCCCGCGATGGTGAGAAGATCACGACCTTGGACGATAAACCCCGCATCTTGCAGCCACAGCATTGCGTGATCGCGGATGCTGAGCGGGCCATGGTGATTGCCGGGGTGATGGGCAGTGTGGATGCCGAAGTGGACAATGCCACGACCGATGTGGTGCTCGAAGCCGCATGGTTCAATGCTCCATCTATCCGCAAGACATCGCGTGGCCTGATCCTCTCGACCGATAGTTCGTACCGCTTCGAACGCGGCATCGACCCCGCCGGAGTGGATGTTGCCGCGAGGCGTGCGGTCGACCTGATCCTGGAAGTCGCCGGAGGCACCCTGTGCAAGCGGGTGTTTCATGAAGGGTCGTGTGCGATTGAGCCCACCGTAATCAAGGTGAGTCCCGGCTTTATCCGGGAACGTTGTGGCTTTGGGCCAGATGATGCGGGCGTCAAGCGTTGTCTGGAAGCATTGGAGATTGAGGTGGCCGACCAAGGCAACGGAAGTTGGCTGGCGAAGGTTCCCGGGTTCCGTCAGGACCTGACCCGGCCGGTTGATCTGGTGGAGGAATTCCTGCGGATTCATGGCACGGTCAAGATCCCGGAATGCGCGGTGGAGAGCACGGCCATGTTGCGGTCCCATGCCAGGGAATATTCTTTCCGGCGCGAAGTCACTGCGTATTTCAGGAGCCGTGGGTTTTCGGAAGTCTATAACTACACGCTTTTGTCGGCGGAGAGCCTGAAACGTCCGGGCGATACCGAAGATCCGTATCCTTCGCTGCGTTTGCAGAACCCGATCTCCTCAGACGGGACCCATCTGCGGCCATCCTTGATTCCGGGTATGGTGGATGTTTTGCGCAACAACCGGAGCGACGGAGATGCCCCGGGATGCTATTTCGAATGGGGGCGTGTCTATGCCGAAGTGGGCGGGCAGCTCGTCGAATGCATTGGCATCGGCTTTGCGGTATTGGATCAGCCCGACCGCAAGACCTGGTTGAGTCGACAGGGTGTCGACTTCTTCAGTGTGAAGGGAATGGTGTCCGATGTGCTCAGCCTTGCGGGTGTGACCTTGCCGGATGCCCAGTATCGGCTGTTGAATGGATGTGTGTATGGTCAAAACGGCCATTTCGCAGTGGGGGGAGACTTGCGCAAGTCTCCCTGTCGCGTGGAGTTGGGCTTGTTGGACCTGAAATACACGCAACGGGCCGACATCGACGGTCGGGTGTTCGCGGCCAGCATCGCCATCCTTCCCCAGATTCTGGAAAAGGCGCCGAAGCCGGCGCGTTACATGCCCTTCAGTCATTTCCCGCCATCTTACAAGGATCTGGCCTTGGTGGTAGACGGATCCACTCCTGCGGCTGAGGTGCAGCGCAGTGTGGCGGATGCGGCCAAGGCGGTATCGGGTGCGGATTTCCAAGTGGAAAGTGTCCGTCTCTTCGACGTTTATCAGGGCAAGGGGCTGGAAGATGGACAGAAGAGTCTGGCATTCAGCATGACATTCCGCGCGCAGAACGAAACGTTGACGGATGCCAAGGTGAATCAGGCCTTTGAGACCATCCAGCAGACCATCGAAAAACGGACGTCGTTCCGCGTGCGGCGTTAAGCGGAGTCAGCAACCCAAGCGAAATCCGGAGATCCCATCATGGAGCACATTGACATAGGCTACACCGCCAAATTGGCGCGGCTTGAACTGAGCGCTGAGGAGCAGGAGCTCTACAGTGCCCAGCTTGGCCGTATCCTTGAATACTTTCATGTCTTGTCGTCGGTCGACACTTCCGCAGTGGACCCGACAGCGCATGCGAATCCACTCCACAATGTGCTCCGTGAGGATGTGGCGGTCTCTGGGTTTGGAGCCCAACAGGCGCTCGCAAACGCTCCACAGCAACGTGAAGACCAGGTGCTCGTCCCCAGAGTGATCGAGTGACATCACCACAAGGATCTTCCACCCAAAGCAACTCGGACTGCAATCGGATGAATCAGGACTCTTTGGCATACCTTCCGGCCAGTAAACTGGCCCGGCTCCTCGCCTCGGGCGAACTCACCTCAGTTGAGCTGTCGCGCTCCATTCTCGAACGAACGGAACGGCTCAATCCGCAGGTCAACGCGTTCCTCGGTTGGGACGGCGATGATTTGATGGCGCAGGCTGAGGCATCGGACAATAGGCGTCAAGAGGGCAAGGCTCTTGGCTTCTTTGACGGGATTCCGGTCGCGCTCAAGAACAACATCGCGATCAAGGGGTCGCTCCTGACCTGCGGAAGCCGCATGCTGGAGCGGTTTGTCTCGCCTTATGATGCGACGGTGGTTGAGCGCATGAAGGCAGCGGGCATGTTGGTCTGGGGGCGCTTGAACATGGATGAATTCGCGATGGGTTCATCCACCGAGACCTCGTTTTTCGGATCGACGGCGAATCCGTGGGATCTTACCCGCACTCCTGGTGGAAGCAGTGGCGGTAGTGCTGCGGCACTTGCGGCCGGGATGAGCCCGATCACGCTTGGGAGCGATACGGGTGGATCGATCCGGCAGCCA
>JAPXRV010000122.1:0-8931 GCA_033813415.1 Opitutales bacterium
TTGTCGAGGGACTCTTCGACCCTATTGGCAATGATCTTCGCGATCGTCAGATCCGAAACCACCGAATAATCACAAAGAGCTGGAGCGACATCGACCCGGCACTTGCCATCCACCCGATCGAGGAAGCCATCCACCGTCCTCCGAATCCCCTTGAAAATCGCACTCCCGGAAGCAAGGAGCAGAGGCTGAACTCCGACCCATTTCGCACCCTTCGCGGCCAGCAATTCCAAACAGTCAGACAGCAGGAAGGCGGGACACCCATCAAGCTCGCCCGGGTCAATCCGGTTACTATGTGCATACGAAACAGCCCGAACCGGAATCCCGAGGCGATCACCCAAGTCACACGCAAGGCTTCGCAAGCCAACGACCACCGCCGGACGAAGTGATCCATTGTCGACCAGAATCAAAGCGTCCGGATGAACATGATGACGATCCATGCTGGACCCATATGAAATCTGCGTTCACCTTCAACTCTGAACGCAGGGAATACCGGGTATGGATTGCAGCAAATTGCGTTTTTGGACCGCATCAGCTCACCCAATGGAGCCCTGCAGAAAAACGTCCATGGCCCAGTTTCTTGATAATCCACATCCAAAAGAGCATCAACGATAGTCATCCGAGCACCATGCTTCACAATCGCTCCATGTTGACTGCTCGCCGCGTATCTTGCATTTTTGATGGTGGAGATCGCCACATATATCTTCTTCCCATTGGTGATCGTATCGGAATTCTTCTCTGTTGCACCTCAAGCAGCGTCTGATCATTTTACAGGACCGATCGAGGTCTGAAACCCACTCACCCCATTCATGCGGTCCATCCGCCCATTTGTGCTCTCCTGTTTCGATACAGGTTCGAATCATTCGACACGAATCCCAGGTCAGATACTCCCACTCACTCCAGTTTTTTTGATCGCTCATTTGTGGAATCGCATTTCATCAACAACATTTGTCGTTTATTGTAAACCATTCTACTATATCCAGAAAGCAAGATCATGACCTCAAAAACACTACTATCCGCCCTCACACGTTTCACACTCGGCGCACTGGTCCTTTTTGCCGCATCATGCGGTCCGTCACCCAGGACGATTGAGAGAACATCTGTTGTTCTGAAGTATCAAAACGGCGACGAAACAAAACTGGATGAATTCTACCGGAAAGTGGTTAGCCATGCCCATGGCTCCAAGATCCGGACAGATGTTCCCACCACGGCCGAATGGGAAGAGGATATGCTCGAACTGAAGATCGGGCGCCCGGACCACCCTTTCTCAGTGCAACTCCCGTTCGCGATCATCGACCGGATCCAATTCGGGCCCGTCAACTACGAGGACCCATGGTATAACAATCAGAGTATCATCGCCACCGTATATCTAGGTGATGGAACGACACTTCAGGGCGGCACTTGGGGATATTTCGTTGGAAACAGCAGCTTAGGGGAGGTGTCCTTGGACGTGAGCGACGCCTTTGACAGAGGCATGGGACTGATCGAAATCGATTTCATTCACGAGACACTGCCAGCCTACAACGCCAAGCCTTGGGGAAAGCATGAAGTCGAATTATCCAGACTGGATGGGTCCAAGATTCGGCTCCAGAATGCCACATTTTCAAGATCAAAGCTAAACGATAACTCATGCTGGCTAGGGGACGAGCCTACCGACACCCTCGATTTTGAGCGCAACAACAGCATGATGGAGATCAAATGGAACTCCATCGCCAGAATCACCCCAAATGAGGGAGAGGGAATCCCATACACGGACAAACTCGTGGTTACGGGGGTAGACGGAACCACTGCAAAAGGACACTGTCCCCCATACATGTACACCGTCAACGGGATCACGGGGTTAGCTCAGGTGACGCCCGCATACAGACTCCTGACCACCATCGAACTGGTACACTATCAGAAAGCCCCGTTTGCGGACATCGTGTTAATGCACGAATGAGAGGGCTACTGCCATTGTATCGACGCTGCTATCCGTGTGATTTCCCGATCAGGCTTCGCATGGGAGTTGCGAAAGGCAACCGACCTTGAGTATTCTCGGAATCCAATCGGCAGAACAGATGAGCTATCAGATCACGGATTCAAACGGAGTGACCCGACTCAACCCGGAGCACCGGACGATGCTGTCCGTCCTTCAGGATCTTCGAAAGAGAGACCGTGATGAAAACGATACCTTTCCTGAAGCGATCCTGACCCACGAAAGCGGTTGGGCAATCTCAGTGACCCGCAAAGGAACCGTCGTTCTGGAGATTCCTGACGATCCGGATTCCATCTACGTGCTGAAAAAGCTGGATACCGACGAAGTGATCAACCTTTGGCAGCAATTGGCAATGGGAAATCTCGACCGCATCCGGGCGCTGCCTTGGACAAAAACGACTGGTGGATGACGAATCGATGCCACAAGGAACACTGTCGATTCGAATCGCATCCTCCGGTGTAAGCTTCACCATTGACCCGTCAGCTGCCATCCGTTCAATAGGAGCGACATGAAATCTGTCTGTCTTGCCATGCTGTTTGCCTTTCTTGCCCTGCTCGGGGCAGGATGCCCGCACGAGCGCAAGACGCTGGTTGAGGAAACGCTTGATCCGTCCTATGTGACGGCCAAGCAGCGCCTCAGGGAAGGAAGCCCCGACAAAGCCATTGTGCTCTTCGAAAAGGTGATCCACAAAAGACCGACCGCTCCGGAATCCCAACTGGAACTTGGAGCCATATTCCTCCACCATAAAAAAGACCCCATCCGCGCCATCTATCACCTCCAGCAGTATCTGGAGCAGAAGCCCGACTCGCGCGAGGCTCCCATGGTAGAAGACATGATCCTGTCGGCGAAAAGACTTTACGCATCCCAGCTCCCGGGAAATCCATTCAGGAAAGCGCTCGATCAGGCCGAGCTTCTGGACACCATTGACCGGCTTGAAAAAGAGAATCGCCGGCTGGCATCCGACAACAACACGCTAAAGGGCCAATTGGCGATACTTTCGGCCACTCAAACCCCACAGCCTACGCAGCCAACACAAACAGTAGCACCTGCAGTCCAGCCCCGTGTTCAACCTGCAAGAGTCGCGGCCCAAACACCGTCGCCAGCAACACAGCCAAGCCCGCCCGCAGCCGCAAGAAGCTACACCGTCGAAAAAGGAGATACCCTCTATCGTATCAGCATGCGCTTTTACGGCCGCCCGGACAAGATTCAGGCAATCTTTGAAGCCAACCGGTCCGTCCTGAAAGACATCAATGATCTGAAACCCGGTCAGGTCATCAATCTTCCGCAATAGGATTTCATCCTGCTGTTTCCATGCTGTATTTCGATGCCAATGCCACAGTGCCCATGAACCATGCCGCCAAGGTGGCATGGAAGGAAGCACAGGAAACGGCATGGACAAACCCATCCAGCCCCACCCGAACGTCTGCGAAGGTGCGCGCCAGATTGGAGGATGCCCGTCAACATATAGCCGACATTCTCGGAATTGACCCTTCCGGGCTGGTGTTCTGTTCGGGAGCCACTGAAGCAGCCAATACCATCATTGGATCCTGCGCCCGCCAGAACCCGAAAGGGCACGTGCTTTGTTCGACTATGGAACACGCATGTGTAAGAGAGTCTCTAAAGCTGCATTTCGAGGGGCGGGTCACATTCTTCAACCCTACCCTGCCCGTTGCTGCATTCGAAAAGACCCTGCTCAACGCCAAGAGCTCAGGAGCACCCCCTTGCCTCGTGGCGGCGATCGCCGCCAACAATGAGACCGGAACCATCCACCCGTGGAGAGACTACGCGGAAATCTGTCGTCAACAAGGCATTCCGCTCTTCTCGGACATGGCCCAATGGATCGGAAAGATGCCACTGGATGGGCTCGCCAACGTCGACTTCTTCTGCTGCTCCGGCCACAAATTCGGAGCCTCAAAAGGAATCGGGATTCTCAAAATCTCACGGAGATACTGGTCACCCACCGGACAACGGGGTGGCGGCCAGGAAAATGGAATCCGGAGTGGCACCGAGGATTTCCCGGCAATTCACGCACTTGTATCCGCGCTCGAATCCGCCGCCCGGTTCGATGCTTCCGCAATCAACCAGCTTCAGGCCAGGAAGCAGGAATGGATCCGGGAACTCAATCTCATTATGCCAGGGGTAAGCATCATCGCAGAGGGACTACCGGGCCTGTGGAACACCGTTGCATTTGCGCCTCCTTTCGGGGATCGCACAGACTGGATCCTTGAACTGGAAAAACGCGGCTTCCTGATCGGATCAGGCTCCGCATGCTCTTCCGGACGGACAGGTTCCCCTATTCTCGACGCCCTCGGCATCGACCCATCCATCGCATCCCGAACCCTTCGGATCAGCGGAACGCGCGACCACAGCCAGGAGGATTGGCAGTCCCTGCTGGAAGCTCTGCAGAATACCGCTGCCTCTCTGGGGCAGAAGAGATCCGGGATCACGGAAATCATCGATATCGACTGACCCTTGGGATACCACACCAGCCTTTCGAGCACATGCGTATTGGGAAGATCAACCTTCAATGTTTCCGGAATGTCGAACAATTGAGCCTTTCATTCGACGGCTCCTCGCCTGCCTTGTTCGTCGGTTCCAACGGACAGGGGAAATCAAACATTCTGGAAGCGATCGCGTATGTGGGGACCCTTCGCTCATTCCGCACTTTCGACACGCTTCCCTTGATCCAGAAAGGCTCATCCGAGGCCGGCCTGTGGTTCGACATCCGTAATGATTCCGGAAAATGCGATGAAGTCGAAATCCGCATCCAGGCCCGCACGAAGCGCATTCTCGTCAACGGGACCCCGGTCACCCGCCTTGCGGACTACATCGGCATGTTTCCCACTCTGGCTTTCAACGTGGAAGACTCCCAATGGATCAAAGGGGAGCCGCAATATCGCCGAAAAGCCATGGATCTCTTCCTTTCCATGATGGATCCGGAGTATTTGGATGCGCTGAGCACTTATCACAAGGCGTTGAAGGCACGCAATCAGGCGCTCAAAAACCAATCCGGACCATCCGTGGTGCGTGCGTTTTCGCAAGTCATGGCTCCGGCGGCTTTCCGCCTGGTGGAAGGGCGACGGAAATGGGTAGACACGCTCGCTCCGATTCTCAGCCCAATCCACCGGCATCTGGTTTCTGAAGCGGAAAGCGTATCGATCGACTACGCACCATCCTGCACCCTTTCCGATCCGGACGCATTCAACACCACACTCCGCAAGAATGAAACCCGCGACTCAGCCTTGGGCTCTACTTCGACGGGGCCCCATCGGGACGACTTCGCCTTCACAGTCGATGGCTCCAGTGCCCGCAGCTTTGGCTCCGAAGGCCAGCAACGCACCCTTATCCTCGCGTTCAAACTCGCGCAACTGGATCTTCTCGAATCCCGCTTGAACCAAAAAGCAGTGGTTCTGCTGGACGACGTGTTCACCGACCTCGATCCCGCACGCCAGCAACAGGCATGGAGCGCTTTCTCGAGGGGGCGTCAAATCATCGCAAGTGGAACGGTCATCCCGGATGTGGCAAAAAAGGAGAATTGGACGATCTTTTCTGTTTGTAAGGGTCGGATTGAGCCCTACGCTTGACCCGAGCGCCATCTTCAACCATCGATTGATCCATGAGCATGGATTACCGCAAGCAATTCGCAGGCACGGCCGACGGCCCGACCGGTGCAATTCTCACCGATCTGCCATCCCCATACATCCCTCACTCCAACGGGCTCCTCTACTTGCCCAGATTCATCGCCAAGATTCGCAAGCATCTCGGTGGCGGACTTCCGGCAAGCTATCAACGCAACTTCACCAAAGGCTTTGACCAGTTTCTCTGTATTCACCTTGGGATTGATCCGCAGGACGTGATCGCCGCCGTGAAATCCAGCACATCCGACGAAGATCTGGAATCCAGACTCAAGGCACTTCTGCCGAAAGATCTCCGTATTGCCGAATGGAACCGGAAGCTTTGCCAAACCGGCCTAAGTGAGACAGGGCAAGAGAAGATCGCCGAACTCAAACAATCCATGGGAATCGCCGATCGACCGGACCTCATGACCTTTGCAGATCTCATCGACTACGATGAGGGCCGAATTCCCTGACCTCATCCGACTCCATCCAATCCAATACCCATTCCAGTGGACACCCCAAGCATCGAAGCCATCAACCTGACACGCCAGTATGGGCGTCTCACGGCCTTGTCGGACGTCTCCTTTGTGATCCGGAAAGGAGAAGTCATCGGGCTGCTTGGACCCAATGGTGCAGGCAAAAGCACCCTCATGCGTATCCTTTCAGGGTTGCTTCCAGCCACCTCGGGCTCCGCATTCATTGCCGGATTGTCGGTGACCCGCTTTCCCGATGAAATCAAAACACGGATCGGTTACATGCCGGAAAACAATCCGCTTCCGGAGGCTGTTCTGGTCCAGGAATACCTGCATTTCCGGGCGAGTATTAAGGGGGTGCCGCGCAAAGAGATCCGGCATCGCGTCGACGAGATCATGGATCTGTGCGACCTCCGGAACAAAGCGGCACGCAGGCAAATCGGAAAGCTCTCCAAGGGGTTTCGCCAGCGGGTGGGAATCGCTGATGCCCTTCTGGCCCAGCCCGAAGTGGTGATCATGGACGAGCCGACTATCGGTCTGGATCCCCACCAAATCCGCGCCGTGCGCAACCTGATTGACCGCATGCGGGGCCGCATGACGGTGATCCTCTCCAGCCACATTCTTCACGAAATCGACACTTGCTGCGACCGTTCTCTCATCATCAACCGCGGCAGAATTGTAGCATCCGGGACCCTCTCCCAGATGCGTAAACGCTACTCACTCGGAGCATCCTACCACCTGAAGCTCAAAGGAGAAGTCCGGCAAATCGACACCCTCCTTGCGCCTGTTCATGCCAGCCTGAAAAGGGTCGGAACTGATCCCGCCGATGAAGACGGCTATCATCTCGTGAAACTATCCGCCGATTCGCCGGATGACCTCGGGCACGCCATCATTTCTGCCATCGTATCGCATCCATCGCTCATGCTGAAGGAATGCTACCGGAAAGAACCGGATCTGGAAGACGTGTTCCTTGCCGCCACCAAACGCAGCTGGGAAGAGACTTCCGGGGCACAGCACGCCGAAGATTCTCTCGCATCCTCGCCCGCAACCTGCCCCGCACGAAGGGATCCGGAGCAAACGGACGTTTGATCCAAACCAGCACCATCGGTTTCAGGATAGGACCACAGGCATAGGAATCATCCTTGAGCATAAGCAAAACAGAAGGTTGACGCCCTTCCGATTAGCCATTTTTCTGACGGCATCTCACGTGGTTTCCTGCAGGTGCCTCGCAGTAGCGGCGTCTTTGTGAAAACCGTGCAAACGATATCCTGTAACTGTTTACCCATTCATCTGCATCACGCACTTTCGACATGAGCAAGCTACCGACACTTCCCACCGACGACATCCGCCAGATCATGTGGCGTTTCTCCGACCGCTATGACCTGCAGATGGCAGTGCAATCCGCCCGGCAGGTTGCACGTGGCACTGTGGCGCGACTGGTGGCGGAAGGTGAACGCAATCACCACGAGTGGACGGCCAAAAAAGAGGAATTGCTCTTGGCCTTTGATGCTTCCGGACTCACCGCCCTTTACATGGAACCGGAACAAGGTGGGTTCATTCAGGGACCGAAGAACCTCGCTATGGCACTTGTGGCATTCGAGCTTTCCTGGGTGGATGCAGGTGCGGCCACCTGCTCGCTCGCCGGAAACCTCGCGCTCGCGCCCATCCACGAAAAAGGAACCGAAGACCAGCGTAACTTTTACATGGGCAAAGCCTCTCTTTCCGAAGGCACCCCATGGCGAGGGGCATTCGCCCTCACCGAACCCCTCCCTTTTGTCGGCGTGGACACTGGAGTGTTGAGCGGAAAAGTGCGCATCGTCGAATGGGAAGAAGGAAAGGAACCCATTCTCGAGGTTGAAAAGCGCGGCCGCTTTATCACCAATATGGATTTCGCCAATTTCGTGACCGCCGCCGTCGACAGCGATGATCCGCGCATCAAGGGCTCCTGCATGGTGATTCTTGAGGAAGGTGACGAAGGCGTATACGACCGCGGATCACCCACACTGAAACTCGTGCATCAGCTGTCTTCGACACGGGATCCGGTTTTCCGTCTCAAAGTGCCCGCAAGTCGCATCATCGGTGGCTACAAGGTCGAGGATGGAGTCATTGTTCCGCAATATGCGCACAGCGAAGTCATCGCAGCCGTGTTTCACCGGACCCGCATTCCCGTTGGATTGATGACATCCGCCAAGCTACTCTCGGCCGTTGAGCCGGTTCTGCGCTACCAGCGCCAGCGCTTCCGCGGAGGAGAATCCGGAGAGGGCAGCCCCCGGTATGACCTTGGCCTCCAAATGAACGAGGATGCAACCCAGCGACTCCTGGACGTCTGGGCAACCGGCGAGGCAGGTGCCTCTCTGGGATTTGCCGCTGCCCGCGAAGCGGACCGCTTCGATCCAATCGAACGCGAAAAGGACCGCTTCTGCGAAAAGGAAGGGCTCACCGGAAAAAAGCAGTTCATCGCCCTTCGCAAAAAAGAAGCTGAAATCCTCGAATACCTCGATCTGCTTTACGCTCCCGAATCCACACGGGACGCCAGCCGGTTCCAGACCCTCAGCGACGATATCCTTGTGCAGTATGGACTGGGAGATGCCAGGGCCAATATCCTCAATCCCGCAACCAAACTCTGGAACACCGGTTATGGGGCGACCATGATGCGCGAAGCCGTCACTCTCATGGGTGGATACGGCACCACCGAAGACTGCCCGGGCTTCCTCGGACAAAAATGGATGGATTGCCAGCTCGAAGCGACTTACGAAGGACCGGAAGCTGTTCAAAGGCGACACCTGACGTTGGCGGTATCCAGTCCGGTCTTCGCAAAGGAATATGGACTCTGGATCAACCAGCTCGAAGGGATCAGTCAGGAATGGCC
>JAPXRV010000123.1:0-8345 GCA_033813415.1 Opitutales bacterium
GCTCTTTCCGTCGAAGGGAAGCTCGGTGGCAAAGAGTGCATCGGCAAGGCCTTGGATTTGCCCTTTGTTCAGGTCGCAGCATCTGAAATCCGCGCAGCCCTTGATCTCACAGAGGCGTTCCCATAGTCGTTTGGGAACCCATGGGACATCCGCGTTGGGGACTTTTCGGGTCGTTGCATTGCGGATGATATTGCCGAGGGAGTGCAGGATTTCCTCTTTTTGCAGGTTGGGTACAAACGATACTTTCAGGTTGCCCTGATAGCCGACATTGGCCAGATCCCGGGCTGCCCATGCCGATAGTTTCAGCATGGCTGGCCCACTCAGTCCCCAGTGGGTGATGAGTGCCGGCCCGGTTTGCGAATAACTGGAATCGGGTCCTTTCCATGAGAGTCGGATGTTGACGAAGGATAACCCAGCCAGACCCTCCAACAACGGGTCTCTGATATTGACCGTGAATAGGGATGGAACCGGAGGCACAATCGAGTGCCCCGCTCCAGCTGCGAGCTTGTGCCCATGGGGGGATCCTCCGGTCGCGAGGATAATCCGGCGCGCCTGCAGTATTTGACCGCTGTTATCGTGAATCCGCCAGATCCCTTCGGATGGTTCAATACGGGAAACACCGGTGCGGATGTTGGTGCGGATCTGAAGCTTGCTCAGTGTGTCCCGGAAGCAGTTGACGATGGTCATCGATTCGTCGCCCACGGGAAATACTCGACCATCGTCCTCTGTGTGGGTGTAGACCCGGTGCTGTTTGAGCCACTCGATCATATCGGACGGCTGAAAACGGCTGAAAGGACCACGGAGTTCGCGATGTCCCCTCGGATAGGCGCGCGCGAGAACAGCGGGATCAAACTCGCGGTGGGTTACATTGCACCTGCCTCCGCCCGAGATCCTGACCTTGGTGAGCGGTTGTCCGGACGCCTCGAGAATCACGATTTTGAGCCCGGGGTGGTTTTCCCCTGCGATAATCGAGGCGAATGTGCCTGCCGCTCCACCTCCGATGGTGATCACATCCCAAGTGTCGGTATTCATGATGCTTGCGGTATGTATCGGTACAAAGTGTCCACCAGATCCTTCATGCGAACTGGTTTTGTGAGGTAATCATCCATCCCGCATTTCAGGCAGCGGTCTTTCTCTTCGCGCATTGCGTGAGCGGTGAGTGCAATGATTGGAATGTGGTTTCCTGCTTCCTGTTCGATTTTTCGGATCGCTCGGGTGGCATCGTAACCGTTCATTTCGGGCATCTGGACGTCCATCAGGATGGCAGCAAATTCAAGATGCTTAAGTGCTTCCAACGCCTGTTTCCCGTGTTGGGCTATCGTGACCCTGAATCCCGATTTGGACAGCATTCTCTCAACCGTGATTTGGTTGATACGATTGTCCTCGACAACCAGTATTCTGGGCTGAGTGCTCAGCTCCGGCACTTCAGGAGAGGTGACGGGTATCTTTTTCTCACGGCCGCATCTGATCGAGCGGATGAATCGCTCACAATCTATCACGGAAAGTGGTTTTTCGAGACGTGTGGACAGGGGAATGCGGCTCGATGGCTCGCTTGTGTAAGTCGATGCCGGAGTAATCCACTCCAGAATCAGCCAGGGAATGGACGCAAAGGATTTCCAATCGACGGAATCGGGTTTTCGCATGAGGTCGATCAACTCGGCGCCATCCATTATTCCGAAGTCAAAGTCACTGATGTGGAATGACTTGGATTTGAGCTGAGAAATCATGTCATTCACGCCCGGGCATGCCGCGACATCCGCGCCACAATCAGATAGCTTGCGGCGGATATCGTCGATGATCGGGGAGTCCTGCATACAGAGCAGCCCCATCATATGCCCTGAAACCTGATGCACGGCGACCTCGTGAATGTCCTGCTCGAACTCAATCCTAAAGCAGCTCCCGTCTCCTTGTTGAGCATCGACAGCTATTTTGCCACCTATCGCACGAACCAGTTTTTCGACGATGGTGAGCCCGAGGCCTGTACCGCCGTGTCGACGGTTCATGCTCATGTCGCCCTGTGTGAAAGGTTGGAATATGCTGGCTCTAGTTTCTGGAGAAATGCCGATACCTGTGTCCTTTACTGACAGTTCGATTCGCGCTTTGCGGTCATCCAGCATTCGGGCCGAGGCGTCCAATCGTATGGAACCGATGTCGGTGAACTTCACTGCGTTGTCCATGAGGTTCATGAGGATTTGCCGCAGCTTGGTTTCATCGCCCAGGAAAAAGCGAGGCTTGGAGACCTCATTTCCGATGATGACTTCGATTCCTTTCTGGCGGGCTTTTCCGGAGAACCCCTTCGCAACATCGGACATGAGCTGTCTGAGGTCATAGGGTTCGTGGGCCACTTCGATCACCCCCGATTCAATCCGCGAGAATGCCAGGATTCCGTCGATTACACCGAGGAGATTTCTCGAAGAGGTGTCCACCAACCGGAGCATTTGGCGATGGCTTTCCGGCATGGGGTCGGACAACAGCACCTCTGTCATCCCAATGATAGCATTCATTGGGGTGCGGATTTCGTGACTCATGTTTGCCAGAAATTCGTTTTTTGCCAGATTCGCTTTTTCTGCCTTGGCCTTCTGTTCTTCTACAATCCGTTTCTGTCTTTCCAGATCATCGCTCCGGCTTTGCAGTTCCTTGTTGTTCCCCTCTAGCTGGCGTGCATACGCCGACATGGTGCGGTAGAGGAGTGCATTTTCCATCCGCTCGCTGATGATGTCGATGAGGTGGCCGAACATGAACGCGTAACGACTGTCCGTATCCATCAGGATAAAACCGAATACACGCTTCTGCGCGGTCTCAAGCGGCAGCAATTCCATTCCCCATGTCTCGCTGTTGGATTCGAGCAAGTGTGGAAGATTCAGGTCCTCCCTTATGTGCAGAGGATTCAATGCAAGCGCATTTCCTCCGCTCAACCTCCATCCGTTGGCTCGTCCCCGGTAGGCGCCAAGTGAAGCCGACTGATTGTCGAAAAGCATCAGCCAGGCATTTTTCACGTGGTGGTTATAGAGGGTGCTGGCAATCAGACCAATCTCCTCATCGACGTCAAAAGTGTGCCGCTTCGTGCGTGCCCAGCTCTGGGATACCATCATGCTATATGCCATTGCTGAATGGATGTAACCTTTGCGCTGTAGCGTGATCCATTGGATGCTTTCCCTAAGGGATCCGATAAAGGTTTGGGGATTCGCGTCCGCGATTGAATGCGAGGCCGACCACAGTCCATACTGGCGGTCCAGATCCGTTAGGATGGTCATTGCTGCAAGAGGGTTGAGCCCATAGTACATGCCGCGGATCAGGAAGTGCTCGAAATTCTCAATGAGAGGCATCCCTTTGACGATCCGGAGTCTGAAATGTCTCATGAGCGCTCTCCCATATCTGGGGCCTAGTGGCCCGAGCAGATTGATTAGATCAACCAATAGGCCATCGTATTCGTCGACACCGTCCCATTCGAATCGTTCGTGTGCCGGATCTCCGTGTTCGATGTTGCGGCTATTGAAGCTTGGCCGGATCCGGATATTGTCGCTCAGAATAGTGTTGTTCTCATGAGCCCTTTTGAGCGCATGGAATCCATCGACGCCAACCTTTATAAGCGGTGTGTTAACCGTGATGAACGGGTAGGGCGAAATGTCCGCCATCGCCTTGGAGTTGCCATAGCCGATCACCATCACGTCCTTGAACTGGTCCAGCCCCAGCCGTTTGATGGCGAGTAAAACCCCTGTGGCGCATGCATCGTTGCAGCAGACCACCGCCCCGACATCCGGATGCGCAATTAGTGTTTCAACTGTCGACTCAACGCTAGGCTCGATATCGAAAGTCGCCTGATAAACGTGGTAGTCTGCAGTTTGGAACCCCTCCCGGCTCATGGCCTGCTGAAAGCACAATAATCGTTCATCGGCGTGGCTATGTCCGGCCGGGCCTTTGGCGTAGGCGACCTTTTTTATGCTCCGACGTTTTAGAAATGCGGCTATGATCCGGTGTCCGTGAATGTGGTCGATCCCAATGTCAGGAAGCCCCTCGTGGGACACAGCACCGAGCAACACAGGAATTCCCGAAGCGTGCATTTCCGCCACTCGATCAATGCCCATCATGTCATACCGCGTGTAGTAGAGTGCGGATACGCCCATGTTCGCCAAAATGGCCGGATTGCTATGAATCAATACGTTCCAACCGGACCTTCGGGCTGCAAACATTGCACCCAATATGTGTTGGAGGTGGTCGTTGTACCGATCCTCAATGACTATTCCGAGAAGAGGGAGAGGCATGCTGGGCTTGAAGGAACCGGATAAGAATGAGGCGGGCAGACGGCAGTCGGACTGCCTCTGTCAATCCATCCAAAATCACAAGTACCACTTTCGCAACCCAAATACTCAGGAAGACTTCGGTTTAGGATCCGTGGAGCCAGTTTGTAAGATCGATCATGCCGTGAATACGAGAGTCAGAGTGATATTCGGATAATAGCAGATCGGCATAGGATGGGTCGGCGAATCGTTTGCAATGCAGGAGGACCTTGGCGTGTTGGCCAGGCGCGCGCACCAACCGGCCAAGGGCCTGGTTGACCCGAATCATTCCCGGAACGAGGTAAACGGACCGGAATGGGTCCGGGTCGCCCAATGACTGCCTGCGTTCCATGCGTTCTTTTTGGAGGTCATTGACTTCGGGTAATGCGGGTCCCACGACCATGACCGTATCGACCCGGCCTCCCAGAAAGTCGATGCCTTCACTCAGTCCGCTTCCGAGGGGAATACACAGAACATCATGCCGGTCGAGTTCGCGGCTGAGGTAGGCGACCTGATCCCCTGATTCCATTTTCCGGGGCATCGCGTCGATACGGAGATGAGGGTAGGTGACCCGAACGTATTCAGCGATCGTCTCGGCGTAGGAATAGGATGGAAAGAAAGCGATGACGGGTAATGAAGTCGAAGCGGCAAGCGTGGCAAGGGTATCGGTGGTCAGGAGGTAGTTTGCCCTGCGGTTGTGGAAGCGGGTGTCCATTCGCATATCGATGGCCACATCATAGGCCCCGGCCCTCCATTCGGTGCCGATCCGGAAGATGGGGAACGGGGATTTCCCGTGGCCGGTTTGATCCATGAATCCGTTGTCAGGCGGAAAGGTGGCGGAGAGGAAAAGGATGCGGGCGAAAGGCGACAAAGTGAGCGCAATCCATGCCGAGGCGTCGATGCAGGTAATGTCGATAGCGCCTTCTTGGGGACAGGATGTATGCCACGCAAGATGATCCGTTCGTAATGCCCGTGCGCAGGATTGGATTTCCCAGATCAGCTCAATCATCCCAAGCGGAAGATCGGGCAGCGTCAGTGGGCTTGCGGAGACGGATTCAAGCATTCGCTCGATGAGATCATGCCATTCGTAGAGAACCTGGTCGTCGAGGCGTGAGCCGGCGGGGAGCGAATTCAGGTAGTCGAGGATGCTCGAGATACAGCGCCTGAGATCCCTGTGTTGGGATGTCTCGGGAATCCACTGCTTGAAGGTGGCGAATGCGGCTGCATGAAAGCGGCTGGAGAAGTTGGATGCGCATCTCTCATGAAGGTTGTGGGCCTCGTCGATGATGAGAAAAGTGCGTTGGGGGTCGAAGCCCGGAAGGGCTTCCAAAAGGATGGAGGCTCCGGGTGAAAGCAGGTAGTTATAATCTCCAATCCATGTATCGCTCAGGCAGAGGCAAGCCATGGAGATCGCTCTCGGGCAAAGTCCTGCGGATCCTGCGATCCCTGCGATCTCGTGGATCGATGGAGTCTCCCTGGCGAGGGATTCCGCGATATCAGACCAGGGAATCGAACCGGTTCCTGCGTTGGTATCAACGGATGTCCCGAATGGCTGCGCGCAAGCGCAGGGTCGCATCTTGCAGGCCGCCTTGTGCGTTTCAAGGTTGCGCATTTGGAACGGGCGAATCCCGGGGATGGATAGACGGAATCGTTCGAGTTCACGGATGACCTGAATTTGTCCGGAGTTTTTTCCTGTGAGGTAGACGATGCGATCCACGGTGCTGGATTGCATCAGCCTGAATGCGTGCTCCAATGCGAGGGCGGTTTTTCCGAATCCTGTTGATGCTTCCAGTGCGAAGCGGGTGGCTTGGTTCTGCAACGTGTTCGCCTTCTCCCATGCCACCAGCCGGGTGCGGGTGAGTTTCTGCTCGGGCCGCAATTCTTCGAATGCAAGCGGGGGTGGTGTCTGCTGCCATAACTCGCGGGAGGATCTTCTTGATTCGAGAAAGGCACACCATGATTCAAACGCAGTATCGAGGGCTTCCGTGTGTTCCTTTCGGATGGGAACGGATTGCCGGATTCCATTGCTGAAGTTTACAAAAAGCAGTTCCCCTTTTACAGGAGATGGGAAGGGAAGATTTTCGCACGCTTCGCACATCCGGAGATACAGGGCCATCTGTCCGAAGTGTGCCGGATGTGCATTCTCGAGTAGTTCTGGTTTTTCGGGAAGCAGCAGATGGGTTGTTTTGATTTCACGCACGAAGGTCGGACTGTCAGCAATAAGGACCTGATCCAATCTGCCCTGGAGCTCAAAAACCCAGTCGCAAAAAGAAATCTCAGCGTGGATGGGTACCTCGGTAAGACAGTTGTTGCCATGAAGGCGCCGGCTCTCCTCGGCGAGTTGCTGGTGCCATTGTTGACCGGTTCTTGATCTCCATGAACCTGCGAAGCCTATTTGAAAGCTCTCGGGTTCGAAACGGCCGAAAGTAACAAAGTCTTTTACCCCGAGTGATATTCGTCGCCGCTCAAAGTCAATCTCCATGGTGTCTGCCCGATGTCAGGATTCGATGGAACCCTGGAGCTGACGGATCCGGTCAAGGAAGTCCTGAGCGTTCCACCGGTTGCCGTCTTTTCGCAGGACAATGCGTCCCCCCGGATCAAAAAGGAGGGTTGTGACTGTGTGATCGATGATCGCTTTGCTCTCGTATGCGATGACGCCGAACTGTTTCAAGAGGTCAAGGATGGCTGGCTTGGGTCCGGTGAGGAATTGGTAGGTTGTGGTATCCGCACCTTTGGCTTGTGCATACTGGGTGAGGATGCCCGGTGTGTCGTAGTCCGGGTCGAGCGTGATGGTGATTTGTCGAAGCCCTTCAATGCCCTGCTCTTTGGCGAGATGTTGCAGTTCAACCATTCTCGCAGTCTGGGCGGGGCACATTTCCTGCATCATGCAGCGCGTGAAAGCGAAGTTCATGACGACCCAAGTGCCCTTCAGCGAATCGGACAAGAGAAGATGACCCTTTTGATCATACAAGGCAAAACCCGGCATCGTATCACCTTCTTTGCGGAATTGCCGCTGTTGGCGGGAGGATGTGTCCGCTCTCAAACGGCGGTTGATTTCCTGCATGGTGGCTTCGATTTCCGGGTCCGCTGGCCGGATTCTTTCGAGCCGGAGTTTTCCATCGCTTATTGAGAGGGTTCCCTGAATCATTCTGGAATCCCAACCAAGTTGAGCATCTCCCGGGCCGACTCTCACTTCGAGGATTCCATCGGTCAGTTCATATCCCTCAACATTAGTGACGACGAGCCCTGGAAGCTCAGGAATCGAACGCTCCACCTTGCACCTTATGGTTCGTGGTAGATCCGTTGCCGGGATTGTTCCATGAGATTCGTTTACTGTGGTGCAGAGGATCGCAACCAAAAGCAGGAACGGTGTGAAACAGAAGGAGTTCATGGATCAGGAAGTTTGATGAAATCAGACCGATAGGGCAATCGTTTGGATCAATGTGTTGGGTGTTGTAATCAATGGTAAGTGAAAGAATGAGAAAGGAAAAGATGGAATTCGTTGAATTTCCGTACGGGAGCGTCTAGTGTCGCTTCATGAACGATCGGGAGCTGCTTCAAGCTGGATTTAAATACGCCTATGCGCTCTGCCATAACCACCATGAGGCAGAGGATCTGGTCCAGCAGGCATGGTTCCGGTTGCATCGAAAATACGGAAAAGTCGAAACGAAGGCTCTCTTGTTCAAAACGATACGCAACTTGATTATGGACAGAATCCGTCGAGACAAAGTGGTCAGTTTTGAAAGTGTCGAAGACAGGGAGTTTGCGTCATCAGCAGAGGTCAGGGCTTCGAAGGATGATGTAGAGGCCATTTTGTCGGGATTGAGGAGGGAAGAACGGGAATCCTTGTATCTGAATGTTGTTGAGGGTTACACGGCACAGGAAATTGCCGACCAGACGGGATCGCCCCGCGGAAGCATCCTTAGCTTGATTCACAGGGCAAAAAAGAAACTGAGGGATGGTTTGGGAAACTCATTTGATAGGGCAAATTAGAGGAGATGGTGATGATGGACGACGATACATTGGATAGACTGGTCTGGGAATACTACGAAGGTGTGACCATGTCCG
>JAPXRV010000123.1:8355-8701 GCA_033813415.1 Opitutales bacterium
ATGAAGCGCCATCGCACACGGTTGTGGTTCCGTTTCACAGGCGGAGCGTTTTTCGTTGGACGGCTGCTGCTGCGGCAGTGGCCATGATGGCTGTGACGGCAGTGGGCGTTGCCGGCTTCAAGCCATCGGCTGGCGAGTCAACCCGGTTGGCACACCAAGTGTTGGATGTGTATGATCACCACCTGGATCCCGATGTATACTCAAGCGATCTCCAGTCGATCGAATGGGGGTTGAATCATACCGATTTTTCGATTGTTCCGTCGGACTATTCCCATCTGAGCGGATACGCGGTTGTCGGAGCCAGAAAGTGCCAATACAGTGGAAAGAAAGCGGTGCAGGTTATCTT
>JAPXRV010000124.1:0-8487 GCA_033813415.1 Opitutales bacterium
GCCGTGAAAAATCATGCGCTTTCTTTTGATACCAAAAACTCCTTTATCCTATGATCGAAACCTATGGCAAAATGAAACATATTACAATAAATGCTCTGTGTATTTAGATAGCACTTGGGTGCATGCTTATTTGTGGTACAAAAAAATCCCCCGTGGAGGTGATCCACGGGGGAGTGTTGAATAAGGAACCGGTGTCAGTTTTCACCGACGACGATCTTCATCCACTGGTATCCTCTACCTCTCCAATCTTTCACAGAGATCAGGAAATGGTATTCCCCAGCTGTGTCAGGCACTCCGGTGATCCTGCCTTCGGAACCGACAAGCCCCATTCCGGAGGGAATGCTTCCGGTGATAACCGTGAAGCTGAAGTTCCCCTTGATGTGATCCCAGTCAAAGACCAGATCCAAGGGTTGCCCAACGACCGCATCCATCTGGATTTCGGCGGTGACTGCAGCCTCCCCATGGGTTGGCTCCTCGATCAGGTATGCCGGAAGATAATCCGCACCATTGACGGTCACACCCTTGATCAAAGGAGTGGTCGTTGGGGGAATCACCTTAATGGTGAGTCGGGTGGTGACCGTGTTGATCCCATCCGTTCCGATCAAGGTGAACTGATAGGTCCCAAGATCAGCAATGTATCCCTTCAGCCATTTTCCATCAATGGACAACCTCCATGGCAGCCGCCCCACAACTGTGAACACCGCATTCGAATTGAGGAGGCCGTCCGGATCCAAATCCCAGGCATTCCGGTGTGCGGGTGTGGTGAGGAAAGCCGCGCTATGATTCCATGCGTTCCGGTGTGCGGGTGTGGTGAGGAAAGCCGCGCTATCCTGCATTTCCTGTCCGAGGGTATAGACCATGTGATACGTTCCGACAGCCACCGAGTCCACTCCGCTTGCGAGCTCCGCGAAGGTTTCTTCAACGGGACCGGGTTTATTCACTATCCGGACGGGAGTGGACCATAGTGTTCCATTCCCGCTAATGTAAGCGGCGGACGCCTGAGAACCGTCCACTTCTACCACATCATCCGCCACCTTTGTATGGGTAAAGGTGGGCAGGATGTAATCGATTGCTGGATACTTCAGAGTCGGCACAAAAGTCCACAACTCTCCATTGCTTTTGATATAGTACCCGGCTATGGGAGCCGAGAAGCCCATCGGAACCAGCGAAGCATCGATATCAGAATCGGCAGACATCGACTTATATCCGTAGGGCTCATAGGATCGGTTGGCGAAGCTCACCACATCCCTCGCGATTTCAAGCGGAGCAATAGCTACCGGAGTAGAATATGACTCACGCGGTAAAGGATCTGAGTAGACCGAAAAGGAATCGGGCATGATGGTACCGCCCAAGACCCACAGCGTCCCATCGTTCGTGATGAAGTAACTGTATCCAGCCAGTCCAACCTTCACAAAGACAACTGGAAGACTCGTTTGAATGGCTATGGGTTGGGTATAATTACCACCATCCATCCCCAGTTGGCCGTCACCAGACTCACCCATACCCCACATCTGACCATCTTCAGTGACAAATAGGCTATGAAAGCTTCCCGCTGAAACGGCGATCACCTTTCCCGAAGTCGCAATTCTCTCGGGTCTCAGCACATTCTGGCCGAATCGGGAAGGGATCCCCAACTGCCCTTCATTATTGTCTCCCATTCCCCAAAGGGCACCGTTTTCGTCAACAAACAAGGAGCAGTATCTCCCAGCCGAAACCAACTGGATCCGCGCTTCGGTTGGGATGAGGGTTGCTACGTTGCGATCGGTCTCATCGCCCAATCCAAGCTGCCCACTCCCATTACCGCCCATCCCAAAGAGCCAGCCATCCGAATTGACGAAAAGGGTATGTCGATACCCTGCCGAAACAAGGTCCACGTAGTCGCCCGACGGCACCGGAATCGCAACAGGAGACTCAGTGAACTCAACCGCACCCAGACCAAGTTGCCCGTGGTAATTGTCTCCAACCCCATAAAACTGCGATTCTCCGGGAGCGGGAACTCCAAAAAGAAAAGAAGGGATCAGCAACGCCAACCCTGCGAATAGAGGAATATTCAACAGATTATGTTTCATCGTGTTATATGATTATTAGGATTTGATCAACAGATCTGCGGAGCAGAACAGGGACAGAGTGCCAGAGGGAACCCCCGCCTGCCTGCTTCCTATGAAAATCGAAGATATCTATAAATCGGACAATCGCGAAAATAGTCAACAGGAAATTTTCATTTCTTATTCACATTATCCGAAAGCCAAAGCACCAGCCCATAGAGATCCCCATCCATTGCAAACAGGGCCAAGCAGACATAACACCGCTGAATCCGAAAAGATAAACCAAAGCACTCCGCTTTCTGCGGGGCACCCACGCGTCAACGAAAAGTAAGAATGGGAATGCGGCATCGCCGCACCAACTCAACCGTGGTACTCCCAACGAACAATTTCCGGAGCCTCGAGTGCCCTCTGGCGCCCAAGACGAGCATGCCGATATCGTGCCTGGAGACAAAATCCGAGACACGATCCTCGACATCGCCATCCATCACATCGGCCTCGACACTAAGGCATCCCGCAGCCCGCAAAGCATCAACATGGGCATGCATCCGGGCCGCGATCTCATCGGAGTGCTGTCCACTCCCTTCCCGCACATGGATCAACCGCACCGCCAGACTGCGAATGTCGCGAAAAGCAACGAAATGGCGCAGTCCATTCTCAATGCTTTCGCTGCCATCGTATGCGATCAGTATCGAGCTCAACGGACGGAACTGGCGCGAGCTTATAAGGCACGGAAGCTGACTTGAGCGAAGAATCCGGTCGAGGTTTGAACCAAGGTGCTCGGACGCGTAACCGTATCCATCTCCCCTTTTGCCCAGGACCACACCCAACGCACACGACTGAAACGGCTGAATCACATCGGCCGGAACCCCCATGCGGTTGTCAAAACGCCAACGGATTCCCCCACCGGAGGCTTCCATCAAGGCAGTCGCGCGGGAGCGGATGGTCTCAACCCTCATGGATTCAATCCGCTGAAGTTCGGCGACAAGCCCCTGAAAAGGTTGCACACCCAAGGCTCCACCCAACTCATTAACAACAGGCTGATCAAAACAACGCAGATCGGATACATTTGCGACGACAATCCCGGATGCGCTGATCTGGGAGTTCCACCAGATCGCATGCTGGATAACAGGTTCGAGATAGCCCGAACTGTCCACGCATGCGATCAGAGAACCTTGAACCTTTGACTCTTCAATCGCCATATCGATCCGTTGCTAAGCGAAATCAGCCCATTTCTGAGCATTGAGATCCCAAGGGTTGTTCACGTTCAAAGAACGCTGTCGTCGGGAACGATTCCATCCTTTGGAACGACCAGAATACCGTCCCGGATGGTAATACAACCCAGGTACAATCCATCCGGCTTCCCCTTGGGACTGAGCCTGACCCGGTTTCCGATGCGCGAGTTCTTGTCAATGATCGCCTCTTCGATAAAGCAGTCCTCACCAATCCCGAGAGGAGGTGCGCCTTTTCCGCTGGCCTCAAGAGCAGTCATCTCATTCTCGTAGTAGTCATTGCCCATGAGCACCACATTTTTCAGCCGGGACTTGCTACCGACGACACTCCTGACGCCGATTACGCAGCGCTCAAAGGTCGCATCCTGAAGGATGCATCCATCCGCTATAATCGCCTGACCGACTTTGCACCCGGACATCCGCGATGCCGGCAAATACCGGGCACGGGTGTAGATGCGGTCGTGTGGATGGAAGAAATTGAACGAAGGATTTGGCTCCGTAAGGTTGAGGTTGCACTCGAAGAAAGCTTTTACCGTCCCGATATCCTCCCAATATCCATCAAACACATAGCCACTGAGCTTCTTTCTGCCCAGCAAACCCGGAATCACTTCTTTGCCGAAATCCGCATCATCCGTGGCCAGAGACTCGACGAGAACATCGGCGTTGAAAAGGTAAATCCCCATGGATGCCAACCCGTATTCGGCATCGTCCGGGCGATTGAGCGAACGCAGCACGGCAGGACTCATCATGTATTGACGGACCACAGCCGGATCGGTGGGTTTCTCGATGAACGAACGAATCGTGAAATCATCATTCAACTGCATGAGCCCGAAACCGGACACCTCTGCCTTGGGAACCGGAGTTGCTGCGATGGTGGCATGAGCACCCATCTTGCGATGGTGATCGATCAGGAGCCTGAAATCCATGCGGTAGAGCTGATCGCCCGAAAGAATAAGCGCCAGATCCTCGGGCCTCGGGTGAAAGTGCACCAGGTTCTGCCTTACCGCGTCAGCCGTACCCTGATACCAGCTCTCCCCTTTTTCGGTTTGTTCGGCGGACATGATATCCACCACCCCGCCGCCAAATGGGTCAAAGCTGTAGGTCGACTGAATGTGCCGGTGGAGGGACGCCGTGTTGAACTGGGTCAACACATAAATCTCGTTAAGCCCGGAATTCAGGCAGTTGCTGATGGGAATATCCACCAGGCGGTATTTACCGGCCAAGGGCACTGCAGGCTTGCAGCGGGGCTGGGTCAAAGGGTAAAGACGGGTTCCACGCCCGCCTCCAAGAACGATGCAGAAAATTCGAGGTCTCATTTTGCGTTTTACTTAATAGGATTCTGCAGATAAGGAAACACGAAAAACACAAGTATCAAACAATCATGTGTGGAATCGTAGGATATGTTGGCGCGCACAATGCGTCGGATTATTTGCTGGACGGACTCAAGCGCCTGGAATACCGGGGGTATGACTCCGCCGGAATGGCGGTTCTGACAACGGACGGCTATCGTCTCGCCCGGAAAACCGGTCGGGTCTCGAACCTCGCGACTGCGGTTCAATCAGAGCCCATGTTTGGTCGGGTTGGGATCAGCCACACACGCTGGGCCACCCATGGAGGGGTCACTGAAGCCAATGCTCATCCGCACATCAGCAGCGACGGGATGTTTGCGATCGTTCACAACGGAGTGATCGAGAACTACGTGAACATGAAAAACTTTCTCCTCCAGAAAGGATACACATTCTCCTCTCAGACGGACACGGAGGCACTGGTCAACCTGATCGCCTATCACTACGCCAAAGAACCCGAGAACAACGGCAAGAACCGCTTCGTTGAGAGCGTGCGTAAAGCGCTGCTGCATGTTCAGGGAACCTACGGCATCGCCGTGCTTTGCAAAGACCACCCCGGCGAGATCGTCGCAGCCCGCAAAGGCTCTCCGCTGATCATCGGACTTGGCGACAACGAGAACCTGATTGCGAGTGATGCATCCGCATTGGCACTCAAGACCAGCCGGGTGATCTACCTTAAAGATGGAGAACTCGCACTGGTTTCAGACAGAAGCCACCGGGTGATCACCACGGATGATGAAACCGTCCAGACGGTGGTGCATCAAATCGAGATTGGCCTGGAGGAATACGAACTTGGAGATTTCCGGCACTACATGGAAAAGGAGATTTTCGAGCAACCGACCGCGCTTCAGAACGCGATGCGTGGGCGGTTTTCGGATGATAGCAGCACCGCGCGGTTTGGCGGTCTCAACATTGATCCGCACGAGCTGAGGCAGATCGACCGCATCCTGCTCTGTGCATGTGGCACGGCTTGGCATGCGTGTTTGGTCACTGAATACCTGATCGAGAAGTACGCGCGCATCCCGGTGGAAGTGGAGTATGCCTCCGAGTTCCGGTATCGCAACTCGCCTTTGGACAAGAACACGCTGGTTGTGGTGATCAGCCAATCCGGAGAAACCATCGACACGCTGGCAGCGCTTCGGGAGGCCAAGCGCAAGGGATTCAAGGTAATGGCGATCACCAACGTCGTTGGGTCCACCATTGCACGGGAAGTCGATGGAGGCGTGTATCAACACGCCGGGCCTGAAATCGGCGTTGCTTCGACCAAGGCATTCACATCCCAGGTACTCATCGGTGCGATGATCGCGCTGTATCTGGGGCGCCTCCGGGATATGAGCTACTCGGATGGGGTGGCATTTGTGGAAGCGCTCAAGATGACGCCGGATCTTGTCAGTGAGGTGCTCAACATGAGCGACCACATTCATGCGATTGCCAAACGATACGCGCACTACGAGGACTTTCTATTCCTGGGACGGCAAAACATGTTCCCGATCGCACTGGAAGGCGCCCTGAAACTGAAGGAAATCTCCTACGTCCATGCGGAAGGCTACCCGGCGGCGGAAATGAAGCATGGGCCGATTGCTCTTGTTTCGGAGAAATGTCCTTCGCTCTTCCTCGTCACGGACGGAGAGATATTCGCAAAAACGCTTTCAAACATTCAGGAAGTCAAAGCTCGCAAAGGGAAGGTTATCGTCATTGCATCGGATTGCTGTGAGTTCCCGGAGGGACTGGTGGATGAACTCATTCTGATTCCTTCATGTCACGATGCCATCCAGCCGGTGCTCGCCTCGATTCCCGTGCAGCTTCTCAGCTACTACATAGCGGTTGAGCGTGGATGTGACGTCGACAAACCCCGGAACCTCGCCAAGTCGGTCACTGTCGAATGAAGATCGAACAAGTGCAAAGATGACCGATGGGGCTTTCAAACAACCGGGGTTCGCAATATCCATACTGTATTGGGAGCCAGTACGATCATCCGGCCGAGCGTATTTCGCGAAGCGATGAAATCCATCCGATTCATTTTCGGGGCGAGCCATCCGATAGTCGCCACTGAAGACGGTGTAAGGATCGAGCTTCCGGTTCCCTTGCTCTCAGGTAAGCGGGATGCCCGGATCGCAGAACTGGAATCGGATGCGCATACCGTCCATCTGGATCATGGTGCGACGATCCGCGATTCACAAAATCTGGCAGGGGCGCTCTGCATTCCGGACCCCTATCCCCTCGCGGAACAAACCCGTCAAGCGTATGAAACGGTCATCCGCTCCTGTCAGGATTACGCCTTGGTGCGTGTATGGAACTATGTTCCCCACATCAACCAACACGCGGGGGATCTTGAAGCCTACCGGGCCTTCTGCAAAGGGCGCAGCGAAGCATTTGGGGATCATCAACTCGCCATGCCGGCGGCATCCGCTGTCGGAATCCACCACCCCTTCCTGATCATCGCATTTATCGCGACGCGGCATCCGGTCGTGCATGTGGAGAATCCCGAGCAAGTCCCCGCCTACCGCTATCCGCAGACCTATGGTCCACGACCACCTTCATTTTCAAGGGCCAGCCTGATCCGCAGAGAGGACGGTGAAACCAGAACTTTCGTATCAGGAACAGCTGCCATCAAAGGACATGCAAGCATGTTTCCCGGATCCTTGGCTGATCAAGTCGAAGTGACACTGGACAACCTTGGCATCATGCAACGGGAAGTCGCAAAACACCGCCCAGGATCGCCCGTCTCCAGCCAACCCTTTCTAGGGGATACGACCATCTACATCCGCAAGCCCGATCATGCCGGGGAGATCATTCGCCTGCTCGATGCCAATAGCCTTCTTTCGCCGGCGGCCCGCGTAGTCCACGCGGACATTTGCAGAGCTGAACTGCTGGTCGAAATCGAGACGCAAGACCCGGACAGTTCAGCATCGGGAGCCTGAATACACAGGATCCCGCAACTACTTTGAGACACTCAGATCAGGTTGCTCCCGAAATACCCTCAGCGATCAGAAAACTCCACGACCATCGGACAACACATCGTTGTAGAACACGAGGGTGTGCTTCACAAAGCGGCTTGACCAGAAGACCCAACGATCCAGATCAAGCGAAGGCGTCTCATGTTTGGGAGGATAACCACGCGTCATGATGACTTGTTCGCGGGTCATCCCAAGGCGGAGGACACCATTCCGGATTTCATTGGCACGTTTCTCGCCATAGGCTTCGACCCGCGTCGGTTCATCCGAAAGCATCAAGGACGCAAAATCCTCAATGGAACCATTTGTGTATTCACGGTCGTTCGTCACCTTGATACGGGCACCTCCCATATCGAGAATCATCTCATCCGGAGCAAAGCTCACGACCTTAACCCGGGAGTTTATGGGAACCATTGATCCACGGCGGTAATTGGTGCTGCGGTATAGTCCACGCTCATAGGTAAACGTAAAGCGGGTGAAGTATTCACCCCCGACCTGAGGTTGAATAAACGGGGGAATCAGATCGCTGTCATTGATCGCATTGGCCACGGGTTTTGGCGTGTCACGGATGTCCTCATCCAAGTCATCCTGTGAAGCGTTCTCGGACGAAGCCGGTTCTGACGACGGACTCATGATCTGAATCATCGCCTGAATCACGCGCTCGGATACCCCTCCCTGCTTGAGTGCCACCAGACTGTCAACATCCAGTGTGAATTCACACTCATCACTCTGAATCGCGAGGACAATCGTGTCTTCTGACAGACCTGCTTCCAGCATTTTCAGCACACTGTCGTTGGTCAAAACACCAAACAAAGGAGCACTCAGAAGCATTCCGAACACCCACATCACTTTCATCGTATTTTTCATCATTTTCAAAATGCGCACGTTATAAAAAACATCCTGGAATCAGAGC
>JAPXRV010000125.1:0-8474 GCA_033813415.1 Opitutales bacterium
GTTCCAGCTCAGGGGATCCGGAGCCGTTTTCTGTTGGGATGCGAATTGAGGGTGCAAGGGCAGAAGGCTGCGGAATGGCACCTGAACCTTCGGGCGGAGCTCTGGCGCCGTGTAGTGGTGGCCACCCGGCGGATTGAGCGGCAGTCTGCACTGGCCCGTGATCTTGTGGAATGGCGTGATGTCGATGTGCTTTCTCTCGGATCGAGTCCACTCGAAAGCATGGAAGCGGTTTCGATGTATCAGCTCGTGCGAACGGCCGAAGCCGGAAAGGTGATTCTTTGGAAGGATATCAAGGACCGTCCACTCGTGCAGCGCAACAGTATGGTGGAAGTGGTGGCCGAGGAGGGCCGCATGCGGATTTCCATGAAGGGAAAAGCTTTGGAGGAAGGGGTCATGGGACAGGTGATCCGCGTCCGGAACATGCAGACGCGGAATGATTTTCAAGCCGAGGTGATCGGCGAAAACCAGGCAAAGGTCCATTTCTGATGAGGAGCAAAATCATGAAAAAAGTGCATTTGATCCTGTGTGGTGGCGCTGCTTTCTGGATGAGTCTGGGCGGATTCTCCACGGTATATGCCGGATCGCTGTGGAATCGTGCAGGCAGCCCTAAAAGCATGTATGCGTCCAAGACGGCTTACGCAGTCGGGGATCTGCTGACAGTGACGATCCAGGAGATGGTGGATTTTAACGCGAGCCAGTCAATCGACACGGGGCAGAAGAGCTCACCCGTGATCGATTTGGCCGGGGTTCTGGTGGATTCGATCAACTGGAAGGAGCTGGAAGGCAAGGAAGTGAAGCTTTCGGATCTTCTCAAGGGACAGTACAGCACCTCCCCAAGTTCGATCACGGACACAATGAATGTGCTTCAGGCTCAGATTCCGGTGGCGGTCATTGATGTGTTGCCAAATGGCAATCTGGTATTGGAGGGTATGCGCGTGGTGTCCTTCTCGGGCGAACACCGCCACGCAGTGTTCCAGGGGGTGGTGCGGCCATTGGATATTGATCCAATCACGAACACGGTGTCTTCGACCCGGGTCGCTGACGCCCGCATCGAGTTTATTTCGCAGGGAACTGTGGGCGATATCCAGCGCAAGGGCTGGTTCACCCGCTTTGTGGACAAGGTCAACCCGTTCTGATGGAGGCAAGGATGAAACTACGCATTGCAAGTTGGATGGGGATGTTCCTGCTCATAGTGGCGCTGTCTCCTGCGGTTTCCGCATCCAGGGTGAAGGACCTGACGCAGGTGGAAGGGGCGCGGGATAACCAATTGACCGGATACGGTATCGTGGTCGGCTTGGCCGGAGATGGTGACAGTCAGTTGTCCTACACCGTGCAGAGTGTGTCCAATTTTCTGAAACGCTTCGGGATCGTGGTCGATCCGGGAACGATCCAGGGCGGGAATATGGCCGCGGTCATGGTTACGGCTGACATCGGAGCCTTTGCGAAGCCGGGAAGTCGCATCGATGTGACCGTTTCATCGATCGGGGATGCCAAGTCGATCAACGGTGGCGTGCTCCTCCAGACTCCGCTGGTGGGTGCGGATGATGTGGCCTACGCGGTGGCTCAGGGTCCGATCGCAGTGGGCGGATTTCTCGAGGGAACGGGTGGTGCCGGTGGCGCCACTGTGCAGAAGAACCATCCGACCGTTGGCCGGATCAGCGGAGGCGCTATTGTTGAACTCGAAATCGGAACCGAGATCGTGGCACAGGACATGATCCGCCTGATCCTGCAGCATCCTGATTTCACGACTGCCGCCCGAATTTCGAAGGCGGTGAATGATGTGTTTCCATCCAGTTGTCACCCCATCGATAGCGCAACAGTGTCGGTGAGGGTTCCTCCGACCTTCAAGGGTCAGGAAACCTACTTTATCGCCGCCATGGGAAGCCTCGAGGTGACGCCTGATACGAAAGCACGTGTGGTGATCAATGAACGGACCGGAACGGTCGTCGCTACCTCCGAGGTGCGGATTTCGAGGGTGGCGATCAGTCACGGTGCGATCACGATCACAATTGCATCCGATGTGGACGCGGTGCAGCCCAACCCTTTCTCTCCCGGTGGCGAAACCGTGGTATTACCCGATACCAACGTGCAGGTGACGGAAATGCAGGGCGGGTTTGAAGTGCTGGATGATTATCCGTCGATCGAGCGGCTGACCAATGCCCTCAATGCCCTTGGGGTGACTACCCGTGAGATGATGTCGATCTTTCAAACCTTGAAGCAGGCAGGCGCCTTACAGGCCGAGCTGATCCTGCAATAAATGTCCTGATCAATACGGAAATACAACCAATGGACAGTGTATCCAGTCTGAATACTTCTATGATGCTGAGTGCGGCTGACTGGCAGTCGGTCGCTCAATCCGGCCGGTTTTCTGAAAGCCAGAAACTGGAGGTTTCAGCGGATGAATTTGAGGCAACGCTGGTTCGCCAATACCTGAAGGATGCATTGAAACCGCACATTCAGGGGATCTTTAACGAAAACGGTACTGCCCAGGAAATCTACCGTGGATTCCTGACCGATGCGCTCGCAAGCAATATTGTGCGAAGCGGACCGGGATTAGGCATATCGAGTGCTTTGCAAACACAATTATCAACCACTAACACAACGAAGGAAACCGATGCGTCATGAATGAAACGCAATCCAACACTTTCTGGGCACCTTTGGCAGATGCTCTGCGCATGGAGCTTCAGGAATACGGAGCCTTGTCGGTGTTGATCGACGAGCAGCAGAAAGCTATCCTCCATCGGGAGATGATGCACTACATGGATCTGAGCACTCAGATTGAGGAGCAGATCGCATCAACCTCCGGCTTACGCGCTGAGCGCGAGCAGATGGTGCGGGACATCGGCAATACGCTGGGTTTCCCTGTGCCAAAAGACCTCAAGTCCATGCTGGTGCATTTTCCGGAGGAGGCCCGGCCGCTGTTGGCCGCTTTGATCGACGAGATCAACAGCCTGATCCACAAGACGCGCCGCAAAGCGAGTCAGAATCAGATGCTCCTGGCCCGTGCCCTCCAATACACCCATGAGCTCTTGCTCAAGACGGTGCCTCAGGGGGTCACCCAGACCTATGGAGCCAGGGGAGACGCCAGCGTCCGCACCCATGTGGCCGCGGGTTCCGTCAACTTCTCGGCCTGAATAGAGGCTCACTTCCTAATTCGACTGACATGTCCGGACTCATAGGCAGTATCCTGAACTCAACCACCGCTCTGAAATCCAATCAGAAGGCGGTCGAGATTGCCGGCAAGAACCTCGCCAACGTCAATAGCACGAACTACGCACGCCAGCGGGTGGAGTTCGGGATTTCGGGAGGTTACTCGCAAACCCAGATCAACCAGATCCGGGATACGATACTGGACGACAAAATCGTGCGTGAGGCTGCGGTGAGTGGATCCCTCGAGGCCCAGAAACGCATCTACAGTCAGTTGCAGGCGATACTGGGTGAACAGATCACAGCGGATGTCGATTCCCCGGAAACCCTCACGGGAACAACCACTTCCGCAAATGAGGGGAGCGGGCTTTCCGCCGCGATAGACCGGTTTTTCAATGCTTTTCATTCACTTGCGACTAATCCCACCGACGCCAGTGCGAGAGCCCTTGTGGTGTCGAGTGCGGAGGATATGGTCGCACAGTTCAACAAACTTTCGGCCGAACTCGTCACGCTGGACGAGGATGTGGTCCGGGCGGTGGAAGCGGATGTGACCCGCGCCAATAGCCTGATTAACGACATCGCCTCATTGAACGGGCAGATTTCCAAGCTCGAGATCTCCAAGCCGGGCAGCGCAATGGAGTTGCGTGACCTCCGTCAGCAGAAACTCGAGGAGCTTGCGAAATACATCGATTTCGAAACCCACGAATCAAACAATGGTCAGGTGCTGGTGGTCGCCAGGGATAAGTCGCCCGGTGCGGGGGCTGAGGTTCTGCTAGTTCGCAACACGATGGTGGATAATGAGATCCGCTTTAATGCAGAGACCAACGAGTTGTATTTTACCCACGACACCACGATGCCCTTGGGTCCGTCTCCAAATCTCACCGCCATGGATCCGCAGGGTGGGAGTTTGCACGGGCTGCTTCACGTCCGGTCCACCACCGATCCTTTTGGTGGAGCCGGAGCGTCCGCCATTGGTCCACTCGCGAGAATGCGGGAGGAGCTCGACGTGCTGGCCCGCGAGGTCGCCACGGCTGTGAGCGGGTTACATGACGACGGGACGGTTCAGTTCTTCGACGACGATGCTGATCCCGACCTGATCGATCTGGGGGCAATCACCGCCGCTAACATCCAATTGTGGAGTAACCTGACTCCCGCGGCGATCCGCACCTCCTCGTCGGGGAATGCCGGCGCAAATGATGTCGCCCAGAGCATTGCCGAACTATCCGCAACCAAGCTGGCGGGGTTGGGTGACCGGACCTTCTCGGAGTACACCTCCGACATGGCATACCGGATCGGGAACGACGTCAGCAACACCACTTTGCTCATCCAGAATCAGGCCTTGATCGAGACTCAGCTCAAGGACAACCGTTCTTCGTTGATGGGAGTCTCCATCGATGAGGAGATGGCGAATATTCTGGTCTATCAGCGTTCATTCCAGGCGTCGGCCCGGGTGATCGAGGTCCTCAATACCCTCCTTGGGATAGTGGTCGATCGCTTCGGCTCATAGGCGCGCGGGATGAGAAAGGAATCCGGAAATGAGTGATATCAGAGTAAGTACCAGTGCCTATCAGCAAAGCCTGATCCGTCAGATTGCCACAAATCAGTCGACTGTGGTCGATCTGAGCAAGCAGTTGGCCAGCCGGCGCAAGGTGACCTTGCCGGAGGATGATCCGATCGTGATGGCGCGCACCATGCGCCGGACCACCGAGAAGCGCGAACTCCTGCAATTCAACACCAATAACATCCTCGCGGAGAACCTGATCAAGAGCTCGGAATTGAAGCTTTCGGAGATGCGGGCGTTGGGCGACCTCGCGATCGCGATCGGGGAGTCCACCGATGCCCAGGCCAGCGCCACGGAGCGCGAGTCGGCATGGGGTCGCCTGAATGATCTGGTGAATCAGGCCCTCGATCTCGCGAATGCGAAGGCAGAGGACAATTACCTGTTTGCAGGAACCGATTTTGCTCAGGATCCTTACCGGATCGATGACAATGGAACACCGGCTGATTTGTCGGACGATTTTGTGGTGTATGAGGGGAGTCCAACGGACCCCTCCGATCCTAATTTTGAGGAGGCGGAGTATTATGTGGGCAGCAATACCCGGATGGCGCCCCGCCTGAGCCCCCAATACAACGAGGATATCCAAAACTACATCCAGCACATCCTCGATTTGCGCAACGCATTCGGAGGTCCGACTTATGACGATGTGGCGGTAAAAGCGGCAGTTGCTGACATTGAGACGAGCGATGACCGGCTGGTGGTGGCCACTACGGATCTGGCACTCAAGCAGCTGCGCCTTGAGACTGCCAAGAAGGCCGATACCGCTTTATTCAATCAATTGGATGGCTCAATCGCCGGAGAAGTCGGAATCGACCTGGCTGAGGTCGCTGTGCGGCTCAATCAGGCCCAGTTGGGCTACGAGGCTGCCCTGTCGAGTTCGAGCCGGATCCTGCAGGTGTCGTTGCTCGACTACATCTAGGCGGCGCGTCAGATTTTCTTCGGTTTCGGTTACGAAAGAAAAGAGGGCAGGGGCCCTTGTTGGACCGCCCGCCCTCCGGGGTGATACCCATAATCGACTGCCCTGATGGCAACTATTGCCAGTCGCGGTAGTATTCCATTCTGGCGCGGATCCACCGCATGATGGTGGTGCCCCGGTTTTCCAGATAGCTTACTGCCATTACCAGCATGAGTCCGGCAGCCGCCAATACCATCCAACTCACCCCTTTCACCTGTTCGAATCCGAGGATGGTGAAAGATACGATTCCAATGGCTGCCGTCGCCACTCCGACCCGCAGCATCCATTTCTCGGACGTTACAAACGCCCCCATCAGTGCAAGTGCACCCACGGCGAGGCTCATCCCTGCCTGAAACAGGCAGGGCGCATGGAGCATCCCAAGGACAATCACCGCCACACCGATCCATCCGAGTATCCGGCGCAGAACTCTGGTTTCGGATGGGTTGCTGAAGAGCAGCATCGTGCTTGCCGCGATGATCGGAGGAATACACAGCACCAGCGATAGGCCGTCCGAATCGATGGGAAGAATGAAGCGGTCATGGACCCAGAGCTGTTCCCACATCCAAACAAACCAGCCGAGGCTCATCAGTGTGATGCCGCCGCCGCGCATCCAGTTCCGCAATAGCGGGCGGCGCAGTTCGCGGGTTACCGGGTAGAAGAGGGTGATCCCAAGCAATCCCAGGGCGAACGCCACCAGGCTGAGCGTGGGGCTTCCGTTCATCACGCACCTGCCAATCAGTAGCGCAAACGACGATCCGAATGCGACCCGTGCGATGATCCCCTCTGCGCTTCCCATGACCTCATTGCGCGCCCTCAGCCAGCCCAGAATGATGAAACAGGGGATGGCCATTCCCACACCCACCCATACGACCGACGGTCCTTCGCGGGCAGGAATCAGCAGCGCAATGTTCGTCAGAAGGTAGAGAGGCACGAGTATCCGGGCTTGTTTTCGCAGCCAGGCGGAGTATCCCAGCCATGTCGTGATCAGCAGGATGGGCGCACTAAGCGCCATCAGGAGGGTGAGTTCCCCTCCGCTCGCATACCACGGACTGGACACATCTCCCCGGATGTTCCCGATGAGGAAGCCTCCGTGTTGTGTCATGTGGACCGGAAGCAGGGCGGCTCCCATCCCGAGAAGCGCCCGCCCGCCCGCACTGTCCTTCCATTTGCGCGCGGCGATCCAGCCGCCGATTGCAACCAGTGTGGTGAATCCAAGGAACGTGTAGTATCCCCTGAGTAAGCCCGCATCCGCTGCATCCCGCATGACGTACAGAAATGCCGCGATCACCAATACCACCACGCCGAGTGCGCGCATCAAACGCAGCGCCTTCCTGAATACCTTGGGGGAGTCTTCGGATTCGATCCCGTTCTGCCACTCCTCCCCATCGGGCGGGATGCTTTCATTTCGCGGGTTCATGATGCCTTCTCCTTTCCTCCGGAAGCGATCAACGCATCCAGTTCGGCTTCGAGCGCTGTCTCGTTTTCCTTCTGGTCCAGCTCCCGGGCCAGGTTATCGCCGCTGGTCTGTTCCCGCTCCGAGATGACCTCCCGCGTGAGTATCCTTTCCTCCCAGCGCTCAAAGATCGCACCGAGCTCGGGGTCCTCCCGGCCAGAGCTCGAAGCCGCGCTCAGGGTGCGGGTCCGGTAGTCCCGCACGGACAATTGATCGCGTTTGCGCTTGATCTCCTCGATGCGGCATCGCATGGCGTCGACCGTTTGCTCCACCTCCGATACCGTCTGTCGCATGTTTTCGAGATCGGTCTCCAGGATTTGTGCCTGCGCCTCCGCGTCCTTGGCTCTTTTCATGCATGCCAATGCCTTCGTGCGGTCCTGCCCGGCGATTGAGGTGGCCCGGCCTTTCCACAGACCTTCGTCCTTCCGTGCCTTTTCCGCCTTTTCGCGTAGTCCAACCTCCCTCGCCTTGATCCGGTCCAGTTTCACCCGGGCCTTCGCATAATACTCCTGGTATTCGCGTATGGCAGCCTCCGTGACCGCTTCATGGTTTTCAACACTGTTGAGAAGTTCCTCAATACCGGAACGGATTTGAATATGGATTTTTTTGAACAGGTTCATAATGATGATTAGGTTAATGGCCTGTTCATTCGCAGTATCCATGCCATTCCGTTTGCTAACTGCTTATGACGCTTTCGATCAACAGCTTGTGGAATATTGCTTTATTAGATTAAGATCGAAACCGCCTGTCTACGACAGCACGATGTGTATCTATAGAAGCATAATTTGCACTTGCGCGTTGCGCTTGCCTTGAAGCGGAAACAATATCCTCTCACAAAGGCACGGAGCTCACAAAGGGAAGAACAACATGGAAATGAGCTTTCCTTCACTGTCTGTCAGTGTGCATTCCCCCGTCGCTCTTCGAGCTATGGAGGACACGCAAGCCACAGAGTCCGCCACGTAAGATGAACAAAGCAGGACATGGGAATTGAGGGAATGGGCGTTGCTCCGGAGACGGCGGCTTCAGGCATTCGACTACGCTCATGACCAAACCCGTTACTATCTTCAGATTGGGGGAGAAGAGGTTAGCCACAAAAGATCACATAGAACTCATAGAACCCGAAGGGAAATGGCGAACTTCTATCTGCGTCCATCTGGTGCGTCAGGGTAAGCCTGACTTCTCTATTGATATGAAAAGTAATCAACATGGTAAATAGGTGTCCAACATGTAGCCAAGCTGGCGGTGAAAGGAGCAATCCCCAAGCCGAAGCCCGGTGCGGCAAACCTGCGAGCCGTAACGCAAGTGAACTCGATTGCAGGCTGTCGCTTCGCTCGGTACAGCCTCGTTACACTACATGGGAG
>JAPXRV010000126.1:0-8135 GCA_033813415.1 Opitutales bacterium
CACCTTCCTGATTTCCCTGGCCTTTCCAAGGATTCTGGAAGATGAACGCACAAACGAGACGCCTTCGATCCCGTGACTGCGCAAAAACGAAAGCACGTTGCGCCGCGAATTTGAGGTCACGATCCCCATTTCGACACCGGCAGCATTCAAGCGAGCCAACAATTCGCCCATACCGTCGCACAACATGACATTGTCGATATTGCGGTTGAGCTGCCGGCGGCCCTTACGCAGAAGCGTCGGAATGCGGTGCCCGGGAATATGCAGAAAACGCATCAGTTCCCATACATTCATTTCCCTCGCGGAAGGAATGTTCTCTTCTTCAATGCGCCGAAACCCGTACTTCTCGGCAAGGCGGTTCACAATCTCCACCGTCTGCGAGAAAGTATCGGCAATGGTCCCGTCAAAATCAAAGAGAACAAGGTCAGGCTTCATCAATGGAGGCGAAAGTATCAGAGGATTATCCGGATTGCCAAGTGGGAAAACACGATCCCCCGAAAGCCTATGGATTGTGATTGTCCTACTGTTCCCTTGCAGAATAATCCAATCCATGAACCTATCCACCCTCCACAAAACCAGCGGTTGGTCATTCATTGCAGGGGCCAGCCTCCTCGTCGTCTACTCAGTTGCCTTCTTCGCGTGCCTGCCAATGGCCAGCATGGGCGACAACTTTGCGGTGTTGGTTTCCGATCCCGATTGGCTCTGGATTGTCTCCTCCGCCTTTTTCGGGCTTCTTCTGATGCTGCCGGGCTATACCGCCATCTATTCTGTCACCTTCCGCAGTGGTGGATGGGCAGGACTCACCGGCTACGTGCTGATCGTCTTCGCCAATCTACTTCAGATGTGCAAGGTGACGTGGGAGATCTTCATCTACCCCATTCTGGCACACGGCTCAAACACGACCTTTCTACTCTCTGATCGCGTGATCAAGAACGACCCGGGAGTAGGAGTGTTCCGCTGGATCGCGAGCCTCTCGATTCTCGTCGGGATCATTCTCTTCTGCCGTATGGTGGCCCGATCCGGTCATTTCGGAAAAGCGGGCGCGTGGGGCATGGCAGGAGGAGCGATTCTCTACGGCATCGGACCACTCCTTTCGGTATCTGTGGCGATCGGAGGAATTGTATTGTTCGCGGCAGGGGCAATGTGCCTCGCAGGTTGCCTGATCCGGAACGCTTCTTCCTCAGGCATTTCCTGATTGGTCGTTGAGACACCCAGTCTCCACAGGCGATTGCCGACTCACTAGCCTACATGCCCTCTACACCCATTTTATCCCGGATGCAGAGGGCAGTCGTTTGACTTGATAGGCCATTCCGACTCCCGAACTACCCAATTCACACTACGTGTTCAGAAGGCTGAAACAGCCGATCGGAGAGCAGGTTCGAACATTGGAAAGCACTTCGCGACACGCATCCCCGTGCACATTGTTGCAACAACAAACCCAGTCGATCCATTCAGATAATCATGCATTCCAAATGCGGAACGCGAATGGTCTAGGCTCCTATCGGTCTCGCCTCCCGAAACCGGCTTAAGACCCCCATCAGCCTCAGCACCCTGAGGTACCGGCGTCCATACCTGGCAGGATTCTCCACGCACCGGAATAGCCATCCCAGATACCATCGGTCTGCCCACCGCGGAATCCTCGACTGGGTGCCGGATAGAAACCCTATCGCCGCACCGGTGCACAAAATCAATGGCCGATAGGAAAGGTTATCCCGCAACCACACCGCAAGAGGTTCCTGCACTCCTCCGCTGAGGCATATCACCAATCCCGCAGGTCGCAGCTGTTCCAGACACGCGAGCAATTCAGCGTCCGCCACTGCCTTGTCCCTGGAATACCACGGAGCCACATATACCCGATCCGGATGAGCCGGAAATCCCACTGTCTCGAGCCATCCCCGATGCTGGCCGGACTCCTCAACCGATGGCATCACCCAAAACACAGATGACGGCTCAAAGCTCCGGTTCGAAATGAAACGTTCCAGAAATGCGTAGCCAGACACACGTTTGATCTTTCGCCCGGACAACCAGCGCCAGAACAAGGCCAATGCCCCGCTGTCAACAAACCTCACATCCGCGGCAGCGAGCGCATCCCAGTGTTCGGGATGCCTGCCAAGCCGCTCCATGCACGACCCGGACGGAAACACGACCACCCCTTTCTTTGCGCATGCGAATTCCAACCCATCCTCCAATCCCAAATCCTCAAAATCCAGGCCCAGAATCTTCTGAGTGGCTGGATGCAGGATGTTGATAAGCGGATCACGCATTCACCGACAATGGCGGTATCCCCCCTCTCAATCAATCATTGCTTTTGGCCGGATTATGGTTTTTGTTCTGAATTTTCGTTCAACTCCACTATCATGCTCAAAACATTCATTTTCTCATCCGAGTCCGTGGGCGAAGGTCATCCTGATAAGGTGGCTGACTACATTTCGGACAGCGTATTGGACGCCTGCTTCGAACAGGACCCGCAAAGCAGGGTGGCTTGCGAAACGCTGGTCAAGTCCAACTGTGTTTTCCTCGCTGGCGAAATCACCACAAACGCGAAATTCAACTACGGAGAGGTCGTAAAGCAAGCCATCCGCGAAATTGGCTACACCAACGACGACGATGTATTTCACGCGGACAAGGTATTTCTCATCAATGCACTAACGTCTCAGTCCCCTGACATCGCGCAGGGCGTCGATGCCCGTGAGGCCGATGGCAAAAAGACCGCCGAACAAGGAGCTGGAGACCAGGGTATCATGTTCGGATACGCGAGCAACGAGACCCCCGAGCTCATGCCGGCACCGGTCATGTTTGCACACCGCATTTTGCGCCGGCTCGCCGAGATCCGAAAGACCACCACCTTGGCACCTTGGCTCCGCCCGGACTGCAAGTCTCAGGTGGCCGTGCGGTATGAGGACGGCAAGATGAAATCGATCGAAAACGTGGTGATCTCAACCCAGCACACCGAAGCGGTTTCTCATGAGGAAATCGAACGTTTCTGCATCGAAGAGGTGATCCGCAAGGTCATTCCGGCGAATCTCATCACATCCTCAACCGAGTATTTCATCAATCCAACCGGCAAGTTCGTCGTAGGTGGACCGCAGGGCGATGCAGGCCTGACCGGCCGAAAGATCATCGTAGACACGTATGGCGGATGGGGCCGTCACGGTGGCGGTGCATTCTCGGGCAAGGATCCTTCAAAAGTCGACCGCTCGGCCGCATACATGTGCCGCTGGGTATCGAAAAACATCGTTGCCGCAGGGCTAGCGGACATTGTCGAAATCCAGGTTGCCTATGCCATCGGTTATCCAGAACCTTTGAGCATCGCGATTGATACTTTCGGCACTGGCAAGTGCGCGGAAGAGCTGATCGAAAAGGCAGTCCGGGCCACCTTCAGCTTCAAGCCGGCCGCCATTATCAAGCAGCTTGATCTGCTCCGTCCCATCTACAGGCAGACGACTCACTACGGTCATTTTGGAAAACCCGAGCTTTCGTGGGAAAAGACCACCAAAGCCGCCGATCTGGCTGCTTTCGTCAAAGCCAACAGTTGATCCAGAGTCATCACCCTTCATCTTCCATTTTATGAATCCAAAGAACACCAAAACCGAGACTCCGGTAAAAAAGCGTGAGTTCAAGGTTGCCGATATTTCACTAGCCGAGTTCGGAAGGCGCGAGATTGAGATCGCCGAGAAAGAAATGCCCGGATTGATGGCAATCCGCGAGAAATACAAGGCCGAAAAGCCACTTTCCGGCGTCCGGATTACCGGGTCCCTCCACATGACCATCCAGACAGCGGTTCTCATCGAAACCCTGGTCGATCTTGGTGCCGATGTCCGCTGGGCAAGCTGCAACATCTTCTCGACACAGGACCATGCGGCGGCCGCGATCGCGGTCTCCGGAGTGCCGGTGTTCGCATGGAAGGGCGAGTCACTTGAAGACTATTGGTGGTGCACCTATAAGGCACTTACCTGGCCCGACGGAAAGGGTCCGCAGTTGGTGGTGGACGATGGGGGCGATGCCACCATGCTCATCCATAAGGGTTACGAAATGGAAAACGGGGATTCATGGGTGGATTCGCCTTCCAGTAACGAGGAAATCCGGATTTTCAAGGCGCTGCTGAAGCAAATCAACCGCGACAACCCGCTTCATTGGCAGGGCGTGGTCAAGGAATGGAAGGGTGTTTCGGAAGAAACCACCACCGGCGTCCATCGCCTCTACAAGATGCAGGAACAGGGCCGCCTCCTGGTTCCCGCCATCAACGTCAACGACTCGGTGACCAAATCCAAGTTCGACAACTTGTATGGTTGCCGCGAGTCCCTGATCGATGGAATCAAACGTGCAACTGACGTGATGATCGCCGGAAAGACCGCCGTGGTTTGTGGCTACGGGGATGTCGGCAAAGGATGCGCCCAAGCCCTTCGCGGAATGGGCGCGATTGTCATCGTGACCGAAGTGGATCCGATCTGCGCGCTCCAGGCAACTATGGAAGGCTACCGGGTCATGACCGTCGAAGATGCCCTGAGCGTTGGAGATATTTATGTGACCACCACCGGATGCTGCAACGTGATCACGCTTGAACACATCAAGCAGATGCGCGACCAGTCGATCGTGTGCAACATCGGACATTTCGACAACGAGATCGAAGTCGACCGCCTCAACGCGGATTCCTCGATCCGCAAGCTCAACGTCAAGCCACAGGTCGACCAGTATTTCATGCCCGATGGGCGCTCCATATTCCTTCTGGCGGAAGGACGCTTGGTCAACCTCGGTTGTGCGACAGGGCACCCTTCCTTCGTCATGTCGAACTCCTTTTCCAACCAGGTGCTCGCACAGATGGAGCTCTGGAAGAGTGTCGAGAAGTATACGCCCGGCGTCTACATCCTCCCCAAAAAAGTGGATGAGGAGGTCGCCCGCCTTCACCTTGGAAGGCTCGGAGTACGGCTCACCAAGCTCTCGTCCGAGCAGGCCGAATACCTCGGAGTTCCGGTTGAAGGTCCTTTCAAACAGGATCATTACAAGTATTGAGGCGTTGTCGCCCGGCAGGTTCATCCCGTTGACCCTGACGGACTGCGACAATACCGGATATCCGGAATCGACCGGATGGCCTGACGACGGATGCTTTTCCGTTTATTGTTCCGTGCCATCCCGGTTGATTCGGAGATCAACATCGATGCCCGACAGAAAGTTTTCAGAAGAAGTCAAAAAGATCTGCAAGGCGGACTCCCGCTACCACAGAGGGGCTTATTATTTTGTCCGCGCCGGACTCAACGCAACATTCCAAAGCATTGGGAAAGAGGGTAACCCGTCAGCTGGACAGCACGTCTCAGGACAACAGCTTTTGGACGGACTCAGGGTTTTCGCCCTTGATCAGTTCGGACCGCTCACGCTGACCGTCCTCAATCATTGGGGAGTTCACTGCTGCCGGGACTTCGGTAACATTGTTTTCAACCTTATCGAGGCAGGCGTCTTTGGAAAAAGCGACACGGACGACATCGCGGATTTTGAAACCGGTTACGATTTCGAGGTTGCTTTCTCCCAACCGTTCGAGCCGGCAAAGCAATAACCGGACGTCTTGTCCTATCCACAAATCCCATATTCAAGATGAGCTTTTCATGGAAATCACGCATCCCGGCTCGGGTAGCCAACGCTCAACCCTACGTCCCCGGAGAACAAAAAAACGATGGTGGCTGGATCAAGCTGAATACAAACGAGCTCCCCTACCCGCCTTCGCCCCGCGTAGCTGAAGCAGTCGCCGATGCCGCCGGCCGCCTACGGTTGTATCCCGATCCAAGCGGCACTCCGGTCCGGGAAGCCATCGCCAGCCGTTTCTCGATCAATCCCGATCAGGTGATGCTGGGAAACGGATGCGATGACATCCTCAATATTTGCGTCCGCACCTTTACGGAACCGGGTGATCCGGTGGGCTACCTCGATCCGAGTTACTCACTGTACAAAAACCTGATTATCAACCACGGTGCCCGGCTCGCCCCGATCTGCTATGATGACGGTTTCGGGTTTCCGATGGCCCGTTTTAAGTCCACTCCGGCGAAAATGCTCATTCTCACCTCCCCAAATGCGCCTTCGGGAGTGGCCTTCAGCAGCGATCAACTGGCTTCCGTACTCGAGAAAACCGAATGCCCAACTGTCATTGATGAAACCTACGCGGATTTCTCCACATGGACCGCGATCGACCTCATCTCGAAGTATCCGCAGTTGTTGGTTGCGAGGAGTTTCTCCAAAACCTTCGGGCTCGCGGGACTCAGATTCGGGTATTTGATCGGATCTCCGGATGTGATGCCATACCTGCACAGGATCCGCGATGTCTACAACGTGGACCGGCTGGCACAAGCTGGCGCGCTGGCCGCATTTCTCGACACGGAATACTATCGGCTGAAGCACACCGAACTCAAAGCCACCCGAAATCGCTTCTCGGATCTCCTGCAATCCCAGTTCGGATGGACAGTCTACCCATCCTCAACCAATTTTGTGTTCGCGATTCCCAAAGACGCTCAAGGAAACGAAAACCCTACAGTTGCCCGGGATCTCTATACATTTCTCGTTGCACACCGGATCCTCGTCCGGTACTTTGACAACCATCGTCTTATTGCCTCCGGGCTGCGGATTTCGATCGGGACGCCCGACGAAATGGAAAAACTAACCCAAATCCTTCTCGAATGGAAACGCCAAGACAAGCCAGCCTCGTAAGAAAAACAGGGGAAACCGGGATTTCGATGGATCTCACGGTGGACGGATCCGGGGTCTTCGAAGGAAGCTGCGGGATCCCGTTCATGGATCACATGTTTCACCTCTTCTGCAGGCATGGACAATTTGACCTCAAATTGGAGGCAGCGGGAGATCTTGAAGTGGACTACCACCACCTCGTGGAGGACATGGGAATCGTTCTCGGTTCTGTCTTCCGTCAAGCACTTGGAGAGAAGCGTGGAATCCAACGCTATGGGTTCTTCCTGCTCCCAATGGATGAAACCCTGGTTCGGGTCGTTCTCGATCTAAGCGGACGCGCTTATCTCGTCTACCGCGTCGCCTGTGAGGTTCGATTCGTCCGCGACTTCAACATCTATCTTCTGCGCGAGTTTTTCCAGGGCTTCGCCAACTCGCTTGGCGCCAACCTCCACATTCTCCTCGAATACGGGGACGAGCCCCACCACATCGCTGAAGCCCAGTTCAAGGGCTTGGCAAGAGCGTTGGACATGGCGACCCGGATCGATGCGCGCATTGAGTCTCTCATTCCGTCCACGAAAGGATCCCTTTCCGATACAACAACATGACGACGCCACGGGTTGGTCTTATCGATTATGGGATGGGTAACCTACACAGTGTCCGCAAGGCACTGGAAAAAGTAGGTGCGTCCGTTGAAATCATTCGCGAGAATACCGGTTCGAATTCCTCGTTTGACCGTCTGGTTCTCCCTGGAGTAGGCAGCCTGGGTGATTGCATGCATTGCCTCCTCCGGAACGGCCTGGATGAGCTCGTCAAAGACTGGATTGCAAATGATCGCCCGTTTCTCGGTATCTGCCTTGGGATGCAGGCGCTGTTCGACCGCTCCGAAGAAAACAACGCTGCCGGACTCGGAATCTTCTCCGGGGTTGTGATGCAATTCCGGCTCGATCATCCTTTCAAGGTTCCCCACATCGGATGGAATCAGGTGGAATTCCACGGAACTCCCGACCCTTTGTCCAAAGGGCTGAGTCGGGCAGACGATCAATTCTATTTTGACCACAGTTTCTGTGTTGTTCCAGAAGATCCCTCGCTTATTTGGGGAACCACTCATCACGGAACCACCTTTGTCAGCGCCATCCGAAAGGGCAATTGCTTCGCAACTCAATTTCACCCGGAAAAGAGTCAGGCAAAGGGACTTACGCTCTTCAGGAACTTCGTGCAGCAGCTTTGACCGCGCGCCTTGCGCGTCTCTGCCACAAGCCCTTTGAAAGTATTCACTCCCCTTTTGGGGAAGGGGTCCGGTCGAAAATCGGTCCGCCATGGTTGAAGCCTTGTCCTTTTCCCGTACAACTCACTGCATCATTCAAGCATATGGAAAAAACCGCATCCATCCACATAGAAGATAAAGTCTACACCTACCCTGTTATCTCAGGCACCGAAGGTGAGCATGCAATAGATGTCCGGCGCCTGCGCAA
>JAPXRV010000127.1:0-7989 GCA_033813415.1 Opitutales bacterium
GTCTTGCACAACCCGCAACGGTCAAATTTTGCTTGGGTTGCGCGGCTTTGTGCCGTAGATATTGGGATGTCGAAGTGGGCAGATCTCTTTACAGATAGAGTTTGGTAACTATTTGCATCCAAGTTTCATTCTCGAGTTCTATGCGATACAAATCCAATCTTGCTGATGGTCCGATGTCAGTCGGGTTGTCGCCCCGGTCTGACAGTCTTGGAGGGCCAATGGATCCGCCAACTTCGGATATGGCTTCGTGTATGATTGGGGTAAATGGATATTGGAAGCAGTTTTCGGATCGGGATATCGCTAATGGCGAGCATCGTGGTTATGTTGGCGGAATGTGGGATGAGATAGGGCGGCTTCAGTTTGAATGGCTTGTTTCTGAAGGATTGGCCCCCGATCATGCTCTGATTGACGTGGGGTGTGGAGCGTTACGTGGAGGGGTTCATTTCGCAGGCTATCTGAGATCTGGGAATTACTGTGGGATTGACGTCAACGTATCGCTTCTGGAGGCCGGTCGGCGCGAACTTGCACTTGCCGGTTTGTCAGAAAAAAACGTTCGCTTGCATGCGACCGATAGATTCGATGCAAGTGTGTTTGGGATAAGTTTTGACTTTGGAATTAGCGTTTCTCTGCTGACTCATCTAAACGCTAACTACATTATTCTGTGCTTTGCGGGAGTGAAGAAGGTAATGCATTCCCAAAGCCGTGTGTTTTTCACATTCTTCGAAGCTCCTTACCCTGCATGTTTGGATCCTGTCGATCAAGGCCAAGGCGTTGTGACCCATTGCACTCATGATTGTTATCACTATTCTTGGAGAGAAATTTGTGGCTTTGCGGAAATGGTGGGACTCAATCCCCTCTACATTGGAGACTGGGGTCATCCAAGAAATCAGAAAATGTTCGAGGTTCGTATCGCTTAGAATCTGCGTGCAATACACCACAAAAAAATGACTGCCATTTTTACCCAATCCGAAATGTTGAGATCCACCCCGGAGATTCGTTTGGATGATGGTGTTCGGGTTGGGTTATGGTTTCCCCATGGGCGTTGCGATTTGCCTCTGGCTGCGATGCTATGTGCTAAAGGTATTCCTGGCTCTAGCGTTGTCTGGGAGAGCGACGAGGCGGTACCTGAACCACCGCAGGTGGAAGTGAGTCTTTGGCTGGTCCTGTGCAAAGAGGTTCCCCCTGATCCTCCTGTTTGGCGAGAAAGGCAACATGGGGTGTGGGCGGTATTCCCAGATTCGGCTGCTCGCTGGACCGACGCTACCCGTAATGTTGTGGATAGATGGTGCGTTGATTGGGTATTGATCGACCGTCTGCCTGACGAAATTCCAGAAGCACCGTGGATGCAACAGTGGAGTGGTGTCCAATTGGCGTGGTTGCCCGCCTGGTTCCCCAGGGCGTCAGAGAGGCTTATTCGCGACGGGTGTTCGTTTTTGTCAGATGACGGCTCTGTTGATCCGGAGATACTGATGTTGATGCCAGCCATTGCCGCGGCCATGGAGTGTAATGTGGCGCAATTTTCTGATCCCGCCATCGATTTGTGTAGGCGCGTTTTGTTTTTGACGTCGGATCCCATATGGGCAGGGGCGATGCTTCGACTGGGCGATGAGGAAGGTTTGCGCCTTGTCTTGGTCGGGTTGAGCAAGCTTTTTGTTTTCAGACGTTTTTTTCTGGGAGGCCAAGCCGAAAGGTGTTTGGACTATCACAGCGATTCGGACAGATTGTCTGACTTCGTAGCTTCAGTCGTTAGATCGATGGACGTTGTGGCATCGGTTTCGAAATCGATACCGGTTCCTGAATGGAATTGGGAGGTATGGCTGAAGGGATTGTCGGGTGCTGACGACATCGAAAGCGACCCATGTATTGCTGCGAATTTTCTGATTTCTCTTGTTCAAAAGAACGGAGGTTCCGTGGATACGAAGACGAGTCGCCTGCTCGATGATTGGTTCCGTTCAAACGTTGGTGAGCTGTGGAAGATCGATTGGTCTGCTAAACTGAAACGGGAAGTCAAGGCATCGATATGGCTGCTGAATCGCGCATCGTTGCTTGAGCTGGATTCGATGAGGAATGAGCATTTGCTCGCGCGTTTGTATTCCGCCGTTGGCGATGTAGTTTCGGCCGAAGAGACTTTGTCCCGCTATGCAACCCTAAATGGCGGCTTTGTCAGGGAACTCCCTGGTGCAATTGCAATATGGTTGTGGCGTAAGGGCATTGTCGAGCATGCACAGAGGATTTTGGGTTCATGGGCTACAGGAGTTGCATCAACGCCTTTTGCATCGTTTGTGCTGGCGGTGGCTTGTGAACTTTGTGGAATGAGTCGAACAGCTGAACGGCACATTGAGTCTTTGTTGAAGATGGACTCTGGTTTTTTGGATTCTCCTGATGCAACTGATGCAAGATGGATTTTGGCGGCTGTTATCGCTCGGTTATACTGCAGTGAGGATGCAGCAGTTCGTTTTCGAGCTTTGGCAGATCAGCATTCCTTTGGTTGTGAGCACTTTTTCGATCTATTTGGTCATGTTCCTTTACGTTCGAGTCCTCCAAGCGCGAATTGGAAGACTTGCTTGATGATCTCATGAGTCTCCAATCACAACCGAATTGTATTACGGACGAAGACGGGCATGTGCCTGTGATTCTCTTAGGGATGCATCGCAGTGGCACTTCTTATTTGGCAAGCTTTGTAAACGCTTGGGGAGTGTCGATAGGAGATCATTTGCTGAGTCCTGCAGAGGATAATCCCAGGGGATATTTTGAGGATGAGGAGTTTGTGCGCTTTCACAGTGAAGTGTTGGAGCGACAGTGCGGCCAGAATTTTACCAGGCATGAACTGGGTCCCATTCACTTTCGTGATAATCCGGATGTTTCCTTGACGGTGGAAGAACGAAACAAAGGTGCGGATTTGGCGAAGGCGCGATGTCACCGGGAAATTTGGGGTTGGAAGGATCCGCGCACATGTCTGTTTCTGGATTACTGGAGGTCTATGTTTCCAAAGGCTATTCTCATTGCGGTATATCGCCACCCGCTTGAGGTTTGGGGTTCAGAGGTTCGACGTCGGATGCAGGATCTCAGTTTTGATTGTACTATACCAATTGATTCGTGGACTGTGTACAATCGAGCCATCCTCAACGCATGGAAATCCCATAAGGGTCCGAAACTGATGATCGGTGCCGGGACTGTTTTTGGGAACAAGCCTCAAATGGAGTTGCTGATTTCGCAGGTCTTGGGTCCTTTGACGGAGGAAAGGCGATCCTTCCTTCCTGAATTTTCTCCACATGAGTTTCAGGATTGGCGGATCAGTAAGGGAGCGCACGAGTGTTTCTCGGAAATCTTTCCGGCAGCAGCTGAGGTTTTTGACGAACTACAGTCACTTTCTGGGGCCCGGTTAGTCTTGGTTCCGAATGTTGACTCATGGTGTGCATCATTTGTTGAGCACAGTCGTTTTGTCGTTCGAAAGGATGAGAGTGGTCGTGGGTTTCTCCTTCCGCTATTGGCATCTCGGATTCATCCTCCATTTCTGCACGATTGGGCAGCTCTGCAAATCAAGATTGAAGAAGACTGGACTGAGCGAGTGCGATGCTGGTCTGCGCAAGCATCGGAAGTTATCGGATTGCGCGAACAGATCAAGCAACTACAGGACCCTGAAGCCTCTTTGCTGCGCAGGGAACTGGAGTCGCAAGCCCGTCAGAGACTGGGGGAATTGGCGAAGGAGGTCACCGGATGGAGAGCTCATTACTTGGCTGCCCACGCTGAGGAATATGCACGATCGAACCGTCCGATTGTTCTCTGGGCTAATAATAGTTTGGCGTCTCAGGTCAGAACCTTGCTAGTGGAACGGGGAGTTTCCGTGGTCGGTGTAGTGGACCGGAGTGGTCCTCCATCCGATTTGCCTGACGTATTCGCGTCAAAAGTCGGATCAGCCGTGTTGCCGCGGCCTTATGTTGTGGTTTGCTCGTCGTCTGCCAAGCTCTCAATATGCAATGAATTGCGGGAAATGGGAATGGTGGTGGGCATCGACTATGTGGCTCTTCCGGATGAAGATTTCAATTCATTTGGGTCAATCCATGGGGGATTTCAGGCGTGAACATTCTATAAATGCGATTGTGTACCAATTACATTCAATATGAAAGAGGACAGTATTTCGAGAATCAAATTGTTCTATCGACCTCCGAATTGGGCGACTGGTTACATCAGTGATGATGACGCAGTGTTTTTGCATCGGCTCGTGGGGGAGATTTGTCCTGAGACGGTAATAGAGATAGGGGTAGCCTCTGGTTGTTCGTCTGCCGTGATTCTCAATGCTATGGATGGCGTGGGTCTGGGTATGCTTTACTCATTTGACATCGACACGCACTGCTATTTTGACCGCAGTCGACCGATAGGCGCAGCGGTTGCTGAGATGGGGGGCCAGAGTCTGGAGCGATGGATTCTCAAATGCGGCACTTCGGTCGAGGCGGGAGAGATGCTGAGAGGTCATGATGTGGCGATGGCTTTTGTTGACGCGAATCATTCCCATCCATGGCCAACAATAGACGTAGCGGCCCTTCTTCCTGCCATGAAGCCTGATGGATGGGTAGTCCTCCACGACATCAGTTTGCCGAATTTGAATCCAGAACGCTCACACGTGCCGCATGGAGCTCAGTATCTGTATGAAGCTTGGCCCGGGGAGAAAAAATGCTCGGGAGGGCTTCAGAACAACATAGGTGCCATTCAATTGCTGGGCGACCACCAAAGATCCGTTGCCGCTTTGCGTGATGTGCTTGAAGTGCAGTGGGAGACAGAGGTCAGCGATAGGATTTGCTCTACCGTGTTAGGCGGTTGGGCTCCGAAGTGGATGTCACAGTCTCTCGTTGATGTGGTGAGAAGGGAGCAAGCAGAGGGGAGACCCATTGTTATCTGGGGAGCTGGGGGCGCGGGTCGTGTTTGCCTGGCTGAACTGTTTAGAGCAGGTATAGGAGTGAGGGCTTTTGTTGATAGTTCCCCTTCGAAAATGGGCGAATCCGTTGAGGGAATCTCCGTCGTGTCACCTTCCTATTTGGAGAAAGAAGCGGCATCGAAGCGGCGATCCTTTGTCGTGATCGCAAGTATGTTTCATGCGGAAATAGGGTCCGCTCTCAGGGGTCTTGGGTATCGGGCAGATCGAGACTATATCGTTGCGGCTAAGTGTCTCTCAAAGCCTGAATCTGAATGGAGTGCATGTCTGCCCAAGGAGCCTATGACCGGCACTTGCGTTGTCTCTCCTGAGACCTTGGGTCCTTTTACAAACGGAGGGGTGGGGACCGCTGCCTATCGTTTGTCCCAACTTCTGGCTCGGGCGGGTTTTCCGGTAACCTTCCTCTATACGGGAAAGGTTGTTAATCGCGATCGTTCTGAATGGCAAAAACGGTATTATGATGATGTAGGGATTCAGATCGTTGTGTTGGAAGATTGGACGGATCCAACTCCAAAGACGGATTCAGAGGAAGCATTTCCTGATGCTTTGGACTCAATTCGAGCACAACGGACTCACGATTTTTTGTCTCAACAGAACTTTCAGGTTATTTATTTCCAGGAGTTTATGGGGCATGGGTTGAGGGCGATTCAAGCTTGGCGAGCAGGCGTGTCATATTGTGGGGCGCGTCTTGTCACATGGTGTCATTCTTCTCTGTTGTGGAGCATGTTGGGTAATGACCGTCATGTTACATCTCTTAATGAGCTGATGATTGAAGCTCATGAGCGCATAGCGACCCGGTTATGTCGTGTGGTGGTTTCCCCATCGCGCTACATGACTGAATGGGTGAGATCCAATTGGAGTATCTCAGAGGTACAGGATTTACCCTATTGGTTCGTGCCTGGGGGTAATCAGGTTGATGAACAGGAGACCGTCACACATACCGGATTCTCCCATTTGGTGTTCTTCGGACGCCTGGAACGGCGTAAAGGATTGGACTACCTTCTGGGAGCGCTTCGAACATCTTCCGTTCTGCGTGGACTGATTCGAAAAGTTAGTTTTCTTGGGCGGCAGATCCAAATCGATGGACGTCGTAGTTGTGATTACATTGGCGATACTTTGAAGGATACAGGAGTTTCCTGGGAGATAGTCGATGGACTTGGGACCGACGATGCATTGGATTGGTTGGATCGTCAAAAAGACGTGCTTGTTGTCGCTCCGAGTGTTCTTGACAACTTTCCTTTCGCAGTAATGGAACTGATGGCGAAACGAATCCCTTTTCTCAGCACGGATGTTGGTGGAATTCCAGAAGTAGTCGGTGTAGCTAATGAAAAGGAGTTGCTCATGGAGGCATCTGTAAGCGGAGTGCGTCGTCGTTTAGAGGAGGTTTTTTCAGGGCAAACCCTTCATGTCGATTACCAAGCAGGTTATTGCCCAGCATCTGCTGAGGACGAAGTGCTGACTTTTCATCGTCGGCAGTTAAGCTTAGCTAAGGTTGAGGTTTGCGATGTCAAGCGGGGCAGTCATCCGATAGAGGTTTGGGTTGTCTATAACGGACTGGTCGATGATGTGGCCCGGAGTCTTGAAAGCCTGGTTGCTTGTAGCAGTGGAAGACGCTGTATGGTTCGGATTCTTTTTCCGTCAAATACGAGCGATTGGGAGCGGGTTCAATTGGAACAACGTTTGACTGAGGGATCGGATCGGGGATGGTGGCGCAACGGAGGAGCTGTGTTTGTTGACGAGATGGAGCGTTGCGCTCAAATCGACGAATCCCTCATTCTGTTGCTTCGTGCGGGCGAAGTTCTGGAATTCGAAGCCATTGATCGTATGGACACGGCGCTGGAGTTGAGTGGGGCGGCTTGTGTGTGTGGCTACGTTCGACGTCTATTGAATTCTTCGACCCCGGATCGCTTTGTTGAACACCGTCCTTTGGGGGGAGCTTTGGAGCTCGGGTTTCTGGACGAACTATCGGTGACAACGCCCCTGCTTGTTTCACCTGCGTTCCGTGGAATGTTGGTTAAGCAGTTCACGGAAAGTCGAGGATCTCTTCAGGTTGTATTGCAGTCGTTTGCTTGTGAGGTATGCCTCGATTGTGGAGGGGAGGAGCGTTTAGGAGTGATTCCTTTGAGAGTGGCGAAGGGTCCTGAGCTTCCTGCATTATCTCAGCGGGATAGGTCTTTGCTTGGCAGAATTCATCAGACTCATCGGGCGAGACTTAACAGCGAGTTGCTGTTTCCTCTGGTTTATTCCCGAATCCGAAACCCAAATTCAGTTCGAACTTCGTTCGCTCAATCTAGAGCAATGGGTTGTTATGCTTGCTTAGCAGGTGTCGATGAAGACTTGCTGACATCATTTCTTCAACGGCAGGTTCGGGATGACGCAATCAGCCATATAGGTCAACGAATCGGACCTCTCTTGTCTGACTGGATGGAAGATCCGCCAAGGCTGTTTGTCTACGGGGCGGGAGAACACAGCAAAGTGCTTCTCGGTCTTTATCCAATTCTGTGGCGGTGGATAGTGGCGTTTTTGGATGGGCGTAGGATTGGGCCATTCTTGGGAAAGCCTTGCTTTCTTCCCGACGATGTCGATTTTGGAGCCGATGCCACCGTTCTTTATTCTTCCCGTGAGTATGAGTATGAGATGTATAAATGTATAAAGAGCCGGCAGGTTAAACATGTGCGCATATATGGGATGGATGGATGAACACTTTCCGGAAAATTCTCCTTTTTGGCGCAGGCAATAGTGGCCGGATTGTATTGTGTCGCCTGCCGTCAGATTCCTGTGTTGTTGCTGTTTGTGACAGCGATCCGAAAAAGCATGGGACCTGTTTTTGTGGGCATCGGGTGTTGTCTCCTGAACAAATCGCTCAGGCAGACTATGATGCTGTCGTTGTGGCGACAGTGCATTTCGAAGCCGTTCAAGCGAGATTACTGAGTTTGGGTGTGGCTCTGGATCGAATTGAGAAGGGAATTACTGAACCGAAATCTGGAGTTCATGAAGGCGTTCCCATCCAAGCGTGGTCTTACAGCCCAAAGGTGAGCATCGTTATGCCTGTCTTCAAC
>JAPXRV010000128.1:0-7909 GCA_033813415.1 Opitutales bacterium
AACTCACTGCATCATTCAAGCATATGGAAAAAACCGCATCCATCCACATAGAAGATAAAGTCTACACCTACCCTGTTATCTCAGGCACCGAAGGTGAGCATGCAATAGATGTCCGGCGCCTGCGCAAGGACTCCGGCTACATCACTTTCGATGAAGGCTATGCCAATACCGGGTCCTGCGAAAGCGCCATCACTTTTATCGATGGAGAAAAAGGGATTCTGCGCAACCGGGGCTATCCCATTGAGGAACTGGCCAAGCACTCCGGTTTCCTCGAAGTGGCGTATCTGATCATTTATGGAGAATTACCCACATCGGAGCAGTCCCGCGTGTTTCGCGCAAAGGTGACCGAGAACACCGCGATCCATACCAACATGCATGCGCTGTTCGATGGCTTTCCCAGCTCGTCGAACCCGATGGCAATCCTTTCATCCATGTTGAACGCCCTCGGATGTTACTACCCCGAGATGGCGTCCAACAACCGGGAGCAGGATCTTGAACACTTTGACGATGCTGCAGCCCTCCTTATCTCGAAGGTCCGCACCCTCGCGGCCATGGCCTACCGCAAGGAAATGGGACTGCCTTTCGTGTATCCCAAGCATGACCTCCGCTATGCCGCGAACTTTCTGCACATGATGTTCACTGAGCCCTATAAGCCGTTTGAAGATCATGCCGGACTCACGGAGGCCATCGATCTCTTCCTCCTGCTTCACGCTGACCACGAGCAAAACTGCAGCACCTCCACGGTGCGGATGGTTGCCTCCAGCGGGGCAAACCTCTTTGCCTCTGTTGCAGCCGGAGTCTGCGCCCTATGGGGGCCCCTCCACGGAGGCGCCAACACGCAGGTCATTCGCATGCTCGAGGCTATCCACCGTGATGGGGATGACGGAAGCCGTTTCATAGAAAGCGCCAAAGCCGGGAAATCCCGACTGATGGGCTTCGGACACCGGGTCTACAAAAACTATGATCCCCGCGCTAAAATCATCGGAGAGACTGTTGAAAAGGTTCTGTCCAAACTGGGAGTCGACGATCCACTTCTCGACATCGCCCGTCACCTTGAACAGGCCGCGCCAGATCTACACCGGACCGACCGAGCGCCACTTTGTCCCGATCGAAGATCGCGGTTGAAAAGTGGTGGTGGGAGAGGGATTCGAACCCCCGAAGGGCTGCGCCCGGCTGATTTACAGTCAGATTCCTTTGGCCAACTTGGATATCCCACCTTGATGCCGTCTCCGGCAACAAAGCGTCTCATCAAACAGGCCTTTTTTTTCAAGTCAACCACATCTTTCAGGAATTTTCGCTAATCGGTTCTTGCAGACAAAAAAACTGCCGGACGCACCTCGAATCCAGCAGTAACCGCAAGACAAGACCCGACAAATCGACATCCCTTGCCGTAAAACTGTTGCATTCCCAAAAACGGGTGCTCACACTCTTGTCTTTGTTTGTGTGACATATATTTCAGCAATCCAGCACATCATCCTCAAAATCGAGCAGATATGAAATCAATGAAGAGAAAACCTTGGGTCGTCCTTACTTTTGTGGCGGCCCTTTGTCTATCGCTGTTCAGTCCCGCCAACGCCCAACTCGTTGGTGACGACGCAGAAGCACAGGACACCCTGGTGCTCGACAGCCCGGAATCCGCACGCCAGAATACAAGTTATGCATGGCAGGGATTTCCGCTAACGGCCAAGACTCCCGAAGAGACTTTCATCCTTGTCAGCAAGGAAGTCCCAAAGGAAGTCCGTCCAGGAGTGGAATACTCCTACAAAATCATGGTGACCAACAACGCTGCCTTCCAAATCGACAACGTTGTCCTCACCGAAAGACTTCCTTCGAACTTCGAGTTCGCAAAGTCTTCTCCAGAAGCTGAAGTGAGAGGAAATTTCCTGCGCTTTGAGTTCCAGGCACTGGCACCACGCCAGGTGGAAGTCATCACCATCTCCGGATCCACGCCGGGACCCGGCATGGTCAGCCATCTGAATGACACCGACCTCAAGTTTGCAATCGGACCACTGACCAACATCACCAGCGTTGTTCAGCCTCAGCTCGGCTTGATCGCTGAAACCCCGGAAACCGCAATTCTGCGTGATCCGATTCCGATGAAACTCACCTTCCGCAACGCCGGAAGCGCACCCGTTTATGATGCACGTTTGGCTCAGGTCCTTCCTAACGGATTGCTCACCGATCAAAGCGCTGACCGCTTTGAACTCAACGTGGGAACCCTTTATCCCGGAGACATCAAGGTGTTCGATATGGCATTGCGTTCGACTGCAGTCGGCGATTATCAACTCGACCTGCTCGCAACCGCACGTGACGGCGTAACCGCATCCGCAATGGTTGAACTGAGCGTTGTGAAGCCCGAGCTCACCATCAGTTCCAATGTGCCGGCCGTGCGTTTCGTAGGAAACAACATCTCGAGCGAAATCTCCGTTCAGAACGTTGGCGACGGACAAGCCCGCAACACGGTCATCACCCAGTATCTGGCTGCTGACACCGGATTTGTTAACGCAAACGAAGGTGGGGTTCTCCAGAACAACACGGTGGTTTGGAACGTCGGTACCCTCAACCCGGGTGAAACCAAGACGGTCACCTCCCGCGTCTCGACCAAGAGCATCATGACCGTGCGGACCTCCGCTATCGCTGAAGCCCACCAGGCTGACAGCGTTGAGACCGTGATGATCACCGACGTTCAAGGGGTATCCGCCCTCAAGGTTAACATGGGTGACATCAATGACCCGGTTCCAGTCGGCGACAACGAAGTATACTTTATCCGCGTGACCAACCAGGGTAGCTTGAATGCAACCGGCGTCCGCCTCAAGGCGATCCTCGAAGACCCGATGGAGTTTGTAAGCTCCACCGGCCCGAGCGAACCGACCGTCGAAGGCAACACCGTTGTGTTCGCACGTGTTCCGACGCTTGCTCCAAACGCAGTCGCCGAATGGCGTGTCGTCATCAAGGCCCGCAAGGCAGGTGACGTTCGCTTCACCGCAGTCATCGATAGCGATCAGCTTACCGAAGCGGTTGAATCGACTGAATCCACCAACTTCTACAACTAAATCCGACCGAATTGTTTGAAGGAGTATCAGTAATGAAACTTTCGATCAGAAAAAGCGCTATCGCGCTCCTCGCGGTCTCCGGACTGCTCCTTGCCATCACGGGTTGCCAAACCCCGCCAAAAGCTCCAGTGGAGCCCGCGGCCCCGGTAAAAACCGGCACCGATCGCGGTGCACGGGCATTTGACCGTGGAAGTCCAACCAGTTATTCCTGGATGGGCTTCCCGCAGACAGCCACCCGTCCGGAAGACGCCTACTTCCTGATTGAACGTGAAGTCCCGACCGAAGTCCGTCCAAACGACAACGTCAGCTTCACGGTCAAACTCACCAATCAGTCCACATTCACTGTGGATCAGGTGATTCATGAAGAAGTGCTCTCGTCTTCGATGGAATTCGTCAACGCTGAGCCTTTCCCGGAACAGCGCGACGGAAAGCTTGTTTGGACCTTTGACAGCTTCTCGCCCAGTCAAAACCAGACGATCCGTGTCGAAGGAAAGAGCATCCGCACAGGATCTCTCCGCTATACCGGCGACACCCGCCTCGCATTCGGAATGGGTTCTCTGCAGCTTGCAACCAATGCAATACTTCCGGAACTCTCCATGGGAGTGAACAATCCAGCAGTTGCCCTGATCAACGAGCCGATTCCAGTTGCGCTTAACGTGCGTAACAGCGGAACCGCGCAAGTGGTCGGAGCTAAGATCGTGCACACATTCCCGAAGGGCCTCTTGACCGAAGACGGAAAGAGCCGTGTCGAGTTCGACCTCGGTGATTTCAACCCCGGACAGGTTAAGACCATCGACTTCGCCCTTAAGGGTGTGGAAACCGGCCGCTATGAAACCCAGCTTCGCGCAACAGCAAAAGATGGGATCAACGCCACCGCTACCCTCACCACCTCTGTGGTTAAGCCCGAACTGCTCATCACCGCAAGCGCTCCGAAGCTCCGTTACGTAGGCAATGTCATTTCCTACCAGATCGAAGTTAAGAACGTTGGAGACGGCGTGGCAAACGAAACCCAGATCGTTCAGACGCTGGCAGATGGCACTTCCCTCGCTTCGGCTGACCAGGGTGGAACCGCAGAAGGCCGCACGGTCATCTGGAATGTCGGTACCCTCAACCCGGGACAGAGCAAGATCGTATCCACCCGCGCAGTGGGTGAACGCATCATGATCGCCCGTTCTACTGCCACTGCTAACGCCCGTGCCGCCGATGCGGTGCAGGCCGTCATGGTGACAGATGTTGAAGGTATCGAAGCTCTCCTCGTCGACGCATACGATGCTAACGACCCATGTCCGGTCGGCGAAGAAATCTTCTACACGATCGAGGTAACCAACCAGGGTTCACTTGAAGCAACCGGTATCACGCTCGTTGCCGAATTGACTCCGGAGATGGAATTCGTCGAATCCAAGGGCGCAACCAAGTCCCGCGTGCAAGGAAGCAAGCTGGTGTTTGAAGGACTTCCGTCCCTTGCACCAGCAGGCAAAGCCACATGGGATGTCACCATCAAGGCACTCAAGGATGGTGATGTTCGCTTCCGCGTAGAAGTGATCAGCGACCAGCTCAGTCGTCCAGTGAACGACGAAGAGCCGTCTACCTTCTACTATTGATCAACAGTTTCATATCGAGCTTGATGATCGGGTCGCACCTTCGGGTGCGACCCTTTTTTTTGCTCATCGTCCTACGCTTGATAACCCGCTGGGGTTGATAGGGGTGTCACGACTGGCAAATGATGGACTCCGGAGCTCGTGATGGATCATCTCCGTCGTTTCAAATCCTACCCGTCTCTTGGGGTCAGAAAAACCCGTTTGCACTTCCAAAATATCCGGAGAGTCTACCCCGCAGATCCGGAACCAGGTTACTACCCACAGCTTGGTGATAGCAGACGCTGTTTTGTTTAATGGGTAGGGTTTTCGAATTCGACGCGCGCCCGAAAATCAAATCAAACCACACCACCGTCACCCGGATTAACCAGATGATCAAAATACCGATGGGGTAAATGCACCATGGTCGGCTTTCCCTCGGGACTGGAAAGGGGATCCCGGCATGCCAAAAGAGATTCGAGCAGGTGATGGGATGCATCTGGACTCAATGGGTAGTCGGCATTCGATGAACTGTGGGCATAGATAAGTCGGGCGGCTTCACGGCGCACTTCGCCTTCCATACGCAACTCATTCTCCATCCTGCCCGCTCCAAGCCAAGCAAGGATATCCGTAAAATAGGACTTTGCGTCCGATGATTCAATCCATGCGGGAATTTCTTCTATCCGGAAGGTCCTACGCCCAAACTCACTCACCCCTAAGCCAAACTGCACCAACTGATCTCCCACAGCCTTCATGGCACGATCTTGCATAAGGTCGAGCTCCACACACACGGGAATCACCAAACCCTGGCGCGGTATTCCCGAACGCTCAAGCTCGCCCAACACCTTGTCATAGCGAACCCGTCTGAAAGCGTTCGGCGCGTGAAGAAGCGTCAGCCCGGAGTCGCGCTCGAAAACGGAATAGACCCGATTGAAGTGACCAATGTAGCGCCATTCCCGTCGGCTGTCCCACTTCTTTTTCACAACCGCTCCTTGGGGAGCGACCAACAAAGGCTCGATGGCTGCCCGGTTCGCGGCCGATGCAGGCGGGGGTGGATTTGGATTCGGGGCAGGCATGCCCTTCTCCTGGGAAGCCGGATACTCCTTGTGATCAGGCCTCAGAAAGGAAACTTCCACACTTGCAGGGCGGTCCCTCATCGGCGGCGGCCATATCGGATCAGTATACGGAACAGCGCCACTGATCACCGGAAGATCTCTTGAGCCTGACTCTGCTTCGGGAACACGATCACCAACAGAAGTGTTTGCTGAGGCCCCCGCATCTCCAAAGGTTTTCCAAACCGCCTGAATCAACGCCGATCGAACCCCACCCTCATCCTTGAATTTGATCTCCTTCTTAGAAGGATGAATGTTCACATCAATGGATGCCGGATCCACTTCCAGATACAAAAACGCAATTGGGTATCGCCCCCTCGGTATGTGCGTGTGGCAGGCTTCCGTGAGGGCAAACCCCAAGGTCCTCGACTCTACGGGCCGTCCGTTGACGATCGTCACGATGTCATGACGGGTCGGTCTCGAAAATCCGGGTGAACCAATGAAGCCGTGTCCACTCAAAAAGCTGTTCTCAAGTTTCAAAGGCAGGAGGTTCCCGGACAACTCTCCGCCCCAAAGCGATAGGATTCTGGAATGCACATCCTGCCCCTCAGGAACAGACAATATCGAACGGTCGCTGGAGTGCAAAGTGAACCCGATCCCCGGATGGGCAACAGCCAGCATCCGGATAGTCTGGATTATGTGCGACGCCTCTGTGTTATCTGTTTTGAGAAACTTGCGTCGTGCGGGTACTGACGAAAAAAGATGAGTGACCTCAATCCGCGTTCCAGTGGGCATGCCTACTGATTTGGAATGGATCAGTTTCCCTCCATTGATCAAGATCTCCGTCCCCTCAAGAAACCCTTCGGCCCTCGTCTGAAGAAGGAAGCGGGACACGCTGGCGATCGACGGTATTGCCTCCCCCCTGAACCCGAGGGTCCGGATATTGAAAAGATCATCGCTCGATTGGATCTTGCTCGTGGCATGCCGCTCGATGCACATCATCGCATCATCGGGACTCATCCCGCATCCATTGTCCTCCACCCGCATGAGCGACTTTCCACCCTTCTGAATCGCTATCCGGATCCGGGTTGCACCCGCATCAATGCTGTTTTCGACGAGCTCCTTGATGACCGCAACAGGACGCTCCACCACCTCACCCGCGGCAATGCGGTTGGCCACCTGATCGGAAAGTATGCGTATCGTCGACATGGGGTCCGGTTCATCGCAGTATTTGAACTCTCCGGACTTTGGCAATGACGGATCTTCCTAACAAACGCCCGGTTCCCTGTTTCAAATCCTTCGCTTCCCCAGCCACCTCAGGAACAGCATCGTTATCAGCACCCCCACCAGAACCCAGACAAACACGCTACCTATTCGTGAAACCGCATGCTCTGGAATCTTCACGGCCATTGGAGAATATGGCGCAGTTAACCCTAGAATCAACAGACCCATAAAACAAACCAGACATACAAAGATCCATCTGAACACATTCTTGAACGCTGGATGAACGACAAGAACCGAAAGCGTACCCGACAAATAGAGACAAATCACGGTTGAGGTCCCACCTCCCTGCCAGCTCCCAATCGCTCGCATGACAAATTCGGTAGGCAAGGGTAGCTCGCTTCCTAAGTCTTTTCCGATGTAGTACAATATTACATCAAGCGCATTGCCCAATGCACACACCGGAAAAAGGAAAGCGAAGACCAACACCGTGGAAATAGGACTTTTTCGAATCACTCCGTCCCCTGAGCCTGAGTCTCTTCGATTCTGTGAGGAAACCGATCTGTCGTCAGAATTCTCGCTCATAAGGAAATGACATCTTCCTGATCAATCTTTACTCCGGGTGGACAGATACACAATCACATTCTCGCCCAACCTCGAATTCGAATTCAGAGCATCAATGCCAGCAGCCATGCTATCGATTTTCGAGGACTCCGGGGGAACACACAAACCGTGAGTTTCTCTCTTTGGGAGAGTCCCGTTCACCCGAATAAATCGACCTTGAGGTCACGGACCACTTGAAGTCCACCCCAATCCGCACCTTTCATCGACGCAAAGCGGGCTTTCCGGCTCTCCGGAAAACACTCCCTGTGTTCCTCATAGAGCCCCTTCAGGAAAAGTTTGGAACCAATCGCCATTCCATAGCTGAAGTAACGGACCCTCCGGCGCAGCAATTCAGACATCTCCACTTTTCCACCGCCGCGGATCACCGCATCCAACTTCTCAGCGG
>JAPXRV010000129.1:0-7757 GCA_033813415.1 Opitutales bacterium
ACGTTATATTGGTATTTAGCCATGGTCGAGCACTATTTTGTTCATTTGTATATTTTTAGGACTTTTTCTTCCCCTTAGCCCCTTAATCTAGTGGCATTCGCGCCTAACTCAGATAGTAAATTGTTTTTTGTGACAGACGATTTTACAATTTTGGAGATTACATACTTTGTATTGAAAAGATCAATAGAGAACCAAACTATCGAGACCGAAAGGATGGATGGTCCGTACAAACTTACGATAAGAAGAAGACCCAAAAAGTAAGCTGAATGATCCAACAATCTATTCAAAGTAGTTCTGGCTGCGTCGGCGGCCTTCTTTCCGTGGTGTGCTCCCCGCCCACCGAAAGCGGATTGATTGGAGATTGGCAATTGCCTATTAGCGATGTGCCGCAGGCTCCCTCCCAGGTCTTCCACTACTCCTTCGACCTCAACGGCAACGTCTCAGAGGTCCTCGATGGGTCCGGCTCCATCGCCGCCCACTACGAATACGGGCCATTCGGTGAACTCACCCACGAATTCATCTCTTCAAATTCTCACCTCTCACTTCTCACTTTTAACTTCAGCACCAAATACCACGACCGTGAAACGGGGCTGCTCTACTACGGCTACCGCTACTACGATCCCACCTACGGCCGTTGGCTCAACCGCGACCCCATCGAGAACGCGAAAGGGGTCAGTCCACGCATTCTGAATGTTTATCATCCAGGCTGATAGATGAGAAAAGAGTTGAAACGCGAAAGGGAAGGGAGTAAGGGTGGATAGTATGGATAAGACAAAGATGAGGAATAGGCCGCGTAGAGCGATGGTGCGTGGGATGGATGGCGTATATCACTTGTTGAGTCGGACGAGTTGTCGTCAGTATTTGTTTGGGGATGAGGAGAAGGAGATGTTTGTGAGGCTGATGGGGCGGCAGGCTGAGTTTTGCGGGGTGGATGTGCTCTCGTATTGTGTGATGAGCAACCATTTTCACATTTTGGCGCGGGTGCGGTATGAACCGGAGGTATCGGATGCTGAGCTGATGAGACGTCACCGTATTCTGTATGGAGGGGATCATCTGGGGCCGCGAGCGATTGGTCCGGAACGGCTTGGCGAGGTGTTTGCGCAGGGAGGAGAAGAGGCGCAGGAATGGCGGGAGCGTTTGCGCAATCGCATGGGAGATGTGTCGGTGTTCATGCGTGAGTTGAAGCAGCGATTCGGGATCTGGTATAATCACCGGCACCGCAACACGGGGAGCATCTGGTCGGACCGCTTCAAGAGTCTGATCGTGGAGCCGAGCCTAGAGGCGATGGCGAAGGTAGCGGCCTACATTGACCTCAATTCGGTAAGGGCGGAGTTGGTGGAGGATCCGTCGGAGTATCGCTTCTGCGGATATGCGGCGGCGATGGGAGGCCAGAAGCAGGCCCGGGATGGCTACCAACAGATCTATTTTGGAAGGGAATGGAAGGAGACGATCCGTTCATACCGGATCTGCCTGTTCGGGAAAGGCTACTACAGCAAGGGCGTGGTTGGGAAAGACCGTGGGAGGGTGAGTGCGGAACGCTTGGAGCAGGTCATGAAACGTGGTGGCAAGCTTGAGATGGCAGAGGCACTGCGCTGCCGTGTAAGGTATTTCACGGACGGCATGGCCTTGGGCAGTGCGGAGTTCCTCAAACAACTCCAATCCGACTACGGGGAGTGGTTTCCTGAGCAACGCAAGGCCGGTAGCGCCAAAATGAAAGGGGCGGACTGGGGTGAGCTGCGTGTGATCCGTAACCTCCGGGTGTCTCCTCTGGCGTGATTTGGAACCGGCAAGAAAACTCAGCCCCATTTTGTGATATCATTTGTGAGAATGGGGTTTGTGGTGCCTGATTCAGTGGTCGGTGGGGTTGCTTATGGTGGAGAAAAATATCGTCCCACAGGATTGCGTTTTTGTGGGACGCATGGTAGTGTGTTGAAAATGGAGGCAAGACCATGGCAGAAGGTGTAAATGTCCGGTTTTCAGGCGTATTGAAACGATTTGTCGAACAACGTTCTTGTGCGGATGGAATCTACGGGTCGGCCAGCGAATACATTCGCGATCTGGTGCGCCGCGATTTTGAACGTGAGGAGAACCGTCGTTGGGATTTCCTGCGCAATGAGTTGAAAGCGGGGATGGAGTCAGATCGGGGCGATTTTGTTCCATTGGAAGGTAGGGACATTATCGATGAAGCGAAACGCCGTCGGAATCTCCGCTGATGAGTGTAGAAATTTTGCCAGCGGCCAGAGAGCGGCTGATCGGCATTTGGCAATACTCTGCCGAAACATGGGGTGATGAACAAGCGGACAAGTATGTTGCCGATCTTGTTGCGCATGCCCGTGCATTGGCTTCACGAAAGTCCCTGTGGCGTTCGCTTAGGGAGCCAGGTTTCCATGGCGTGTTTTGCAGCCGTTTTCGTCATCATTACATCTTTTTCCGTGAGTTCACTGACGGTGCGATCGGCATTCTGTCCATTTTGCACGAAAGCATGGATTTGCCCCATCGCCTGAAAGAGGACATTGACCTAGACTAAACCTTGCATGCTCAACTTCAGCAGGTAAGAAAACCTTATGATTCAGCCTGATAGTTAAGACACGCTTACGCTCAAAAGGAGATGTTTGTGCGGTTGATGCGGGGGACGGATGGGATACTCGCGAAGAGGCGCAGAGGGAAGAGCGGATCGGTGGGTATAGAGGATGGCTGAAGCCACCCCCTCCGGAAGAGGGATTTGAAGATGGGCTTGGTGCAGGCGGTATGGGACACGAAGAGGTTCACACGCAGAGGGGAAGAAATGGGAGTCAACCACTGAAGGGGGGGGATGATGAATCCTGAGAATGGGCGGGCCCGAATTGTTTCACGGTTCACTTTCCGGAAATTGAGTTTCGAGGGTTATGGGCTGGGGATTGAAGGCTTGCGTGGAGCGGAGTTTATGCAATTGTGGGGCGTAACAGGAACTACATGAGCGGAAGAGAGATAAAGCTGCGGATCCGGGAGAGGGGCTTGGTCCTTTGGGCCGGGTTGGTGTTCGGCGTTGTGCTGGCTTCGGTGCTTTGGCTGTGGCGGACCTCAGCTGATGGATTGGTGGCTGAGATCCGGGTGCGGGACAAGGATGTGTTCCAGATGTTCTATGCCACGGATGAGAGTGGGCATGGGTTTTCGGAGGAGCAATCGGTCCGGGTGGTATTGGATCGGTCGGAGGGCTGGCAGCGGATAAAGATTCCGATGGAGCACCGGCAGGTGACGGGGATCCGGTTGGATCCGGTGGCTTCGGATCGGGAGTTTTATTTGAGAGGGGTGCGGTGGCACCGCAAGGGCCGTTGGCAGTCGAATGCGCTGTTGGAGACGGATGCTGTTGAGCGTCATGGGATTGTATCGATGGAGGCGGTGGACGGGGAACCCGGGACATGGCTGATGCATCCGGATCCAAACCTGAAGGATCCCGTGCTGGTGATTTCGGGTGAGGTATTGAGTCCGCCGATTCCGCAACTCAGGCGCTGGATTTCGTTTGGTCTGGTGGCGCTTGGGGGTGCGGTGTCCGGTTTGATTGTGTTCCGTTTGCTGCGGGGGGTGCTTGAACCCGCATTTGCCGTGGTCTGGCTCGGCTGGCTGGGTTTTTCGTCTTGGATGTCCCGAATCTACGACCGGGTGCATGCCGCGGTGGATGCCTGGTGCATCCGTTGGCGTTTGCTCAATCCGGTGAGCTGCGGGGTATTTGCCTTGGTGGGCGCTTTGGTTGGTTGGTATCAGGTGCCCCGGCATCTGGAATCGGGTCTCGAGCTGCGGCTGCGCATTTCCACGGAGGCCGCGGACTACGTCCACGTATACTGGGATACCGGCAGGGGAATGAATGGCCGTGATGCGAAGCTGACCTGGTTGAGTCCGGAGATTATGGAGGACTGGATCCACGTCGCGATCCCGGTCGAGCAGGTGAACCGTATCCGGATCGATCCGGCCGGTAAACCTGGAACGGGTTGGATCGGGCCGGTGCAGATGCGTAGGCCGGGTGGGGCGTGGCACACTCTGAGCATGGACGATTTTGAGAAGGTGAAGCATTTTGAGGTGCTGTCGGGCTCGGGGGACAGGGTTGAGTTCAATGTGCCAGCCGAGGGGCCGGTGATCATCACAAGCGCGATTCCGGATCTGCCCGTGCGCAAGTTCACGGTTCCGTCCTCGTGGGCGGCGGCGTGTTTTGGATTTCTGGTTACCTTTATCGGCTGCGCTCTGTACAATCGGTTGTTGACGGAAAGCATGTCAATCGAGAGAGTGCTGGAGCTGCAGAACCGCAATCATGCCTGAAGTATCGATCATCATTCCTTGTTACAACCAGGGCCAATGGCTGGAAGAGGCGGTGACCTCCGCGCTGGCTCAGGATCACGGTGATTTCGAGGTGATCCTCATCAACGATGGTTCCACGGACCCGGTCACCCGCCGGATCTTTGACGCGATTGAGCATCCGTTGGTCAGGAAGAAGACAACGCCCAACCAGGGATTGGCGGCGGCCCGCAACGAGGGGGTGGCGCTGGCAGCCGGCCGGTATATCCTGCCGCTGGATTCGGATGACCGGATCGACCCCACCTATGCGCGCAAGTCGGCAGCTGTTCTCAATGCCCGGTCCGATGTCGGGATCGTGTATTGTCTGGCCGAGTTTTTTGGAGAGGAGTCGGGTCTGTGGGAACTGGAGGACTTCGAATTTCCGGGGATACTCACGAGCCCGCGCATCTTTGCGACCGCGATGTACCGCCGGGCGGATTGGGAAAAGGTGGGTGGCTACCGGCCGGATATGATCTACGGATGGGAGGACTATGATTTCTGGCTGTCGTTGATCTCAACCGGCGTGCGGGTGCACCGCTTGGATGAAGTGCTGTTTTTCTATCGGCGGACGCAAGGCAGCATGGCTGGTCTGGACCGGACGAAGGCCTTGTATTCCTACCGCAAGTTGTTTGAGCACCACCGTGATCTCTATGCGGACAATATCGGTGTGTTGTTTGAGTCGGTTATTGATGCGAAGCCGGTGCGGGACCAACGCCGGCCGCGGGCGAAGTTTGAGGTATTTATTCCCGATCGGGAGGAGGCGTATGCGGGTCGCAACACCCGGGAGCAATTCTATCCTGTGGGTGTGTGGGCCAGAGTGGCGATCCTGCTGGACAGTGTTCCGGATGCCGGGATTCACCGGCTGAGGGTGGATCCGACGGACCGGGTCGCTGTGGTGGATGTGGCTTCCATCCGGATGCTGGATCCTGCGAACGGGGCGGTGCTGTGGGATATCCGGACTGCGCCGGGTGGTTTTGATGGTCTGGTGCTTGGAGACGGGACGCTAAGGTTGCCGGAAGCCGATGGGCTGCGCTTGTTCTGCTCGCACACCGATGGATTGTTTTTCCTGCCGAAGGTGGATCAACGTGTGCTGGACCGGCCGTTGATTCTGGAGGTCTGGGTGCGCCAACACGCAAACCTGGACCCCGTGACGGCGGTTTTGGGCCGCCAGTATGAGGCGGATCGCGCGGAGCGGGAGCACGCGCAACTGGTTGAAGCCCGCGCCCGACTGGAAGGGGATGTGCAAACCCTGCAGGGCGAGATTGTGAAGCTGCGTGAACATGCGCACCAACTTGAACAGGTCGCGATGAGCGCACGGACGGAGGCGGGTCGGGTGCAGGCAGAGTTTCATAACCTGCAGGCGTCCCTCAAGCTGACGGAGGCGGAGAAGGTCCGCATCCAGGGCATCGTCGAGGCGCGGGATGCGGAGGTGTCCGGATTGAACAAGGATATCCAGTCCCTTAATGAACAACTGCGCGTCGAGCAGGAAAACCGGGCGCGTTTGGAACGTCGGCTTGCACAGGTCGAGCGAAGTCCATTAAGGAGATGGACTTCATTTTTGAGAAAAGAATGATCCTGCCGCATTCTTCTCCGGTCCATCCGGTTGACGGTGTCATAAGTGCCTGATCGGAAGTGAGAAACGGCGTGTGGGTAATCCGAACGAATTTTAGCTTTGAAAGAATTTTGCATACTTGAACCCAGTCCGGTTGCATTTGCGCGCCACAGCGGCCCGGTTATCGTGCGCGGGTGGATGCGCGTGGGAGTCGATGACGAAGCCCCGGCGGGAATTGTGGTGAAGCTGGGCAAGCGCAGTATCCGCGGAGGCGTGGACCGGGTGTTGGCCGATGGTGGAAAGGTGGCGGTTTACCACTTTGATCTGCGCTTTTCGACTGGTCCGGGTTTGAAGCGTTTGTCGATTTTCGCGGAGGCTGAGGACGGGAATCCCACGCTGTTGGGAACCCGCATGTTCCGGCAGACCGACCGGCATGTGGATGAACCAACGGATTCCGATGCCTATGGCGAATGGATCAGCGGGTTTGAGAACACTCTCCCGCTTCCCGGGCCGCAGGATAATCCGGTAAGTCTGGGATGGGTGATATGGCTGGAAAAGGGAGCCGGGTCCGGGCTGGGGGATACGCTGGTGTCGGTGATGAAGCAGCAGGGTGCTCCGGTCGCGGCCATGATTGTGGATGCCGGTGGGTACTTTTCCGGGTGGACCGGACGGATGCGTTTGAAGGCGCTTGCGGGTGACGCACGGGTTCAGGTGGTTGCCGCTCCGAAAGCAAAGGATGGCGGGCCAAGCCGGATGCCGTGGCAGCGGATACGCGAGTGGAATGTGGATTGGGTCGGGTTTTTGATGGCCGGAGATCGCTTGGGCGAGCAGGCGGCCATGTTGTACGCTGATGCGATTGGCGGGGCTGGAGCGGATGCGGCTCTGGTTTATGCCGACGAGGATGCTCTGGATGCGAAGGGACAGCGCAGGGCTCCCGCGATGAAACCCGGATGGAATCCCGATTTATTGCTGTCGACTCCCTACATCGGGCGGGCATGCATGGTCTCGCGGAAGCGTGGCTTGGATCGGGTCGATTTGGAGTCCTGCAGCGGAAGCCATTGGCTGTGGGATTTGCAACTCAGGGTGACGGATCCCGCGCTGCAGCCGGGCGTTTGCCGGGTGCCGCGAATCCTGCTGCACAAGCGTTTCGAGGATGGGAAGACAGAAGCGGTGTTGGGAGAGGATGCCCGGAGCATGCTTGACGCCTGCCTGAAGCGCCGGGGAATCCGTGCTGAAGTGTCCGTCCAGGACGGCTTGCCCGCGTGCCGCACGCGCTATTTGCCGGAGGGAGAAGCTCCCATGGTTTCGCTGATTATCCCCACGCGCGATTGTGTGGATGTCCTCCGGGTTTGCGTGGACAGCATTCTCGCGAAGACCACTTATCCGAACTACGAGATCATTGTTCTGGACAATGATTCCTGCCGCGAGGAGACGCTGCGATATTTCGAAGAGATCCGTGCCAAGGGCTGCCGGGTCGAGCGTTTTCCCGGGAAGTTCAACTACTCTGCGATCAACAACTTCGGGGTTGGGAAAGCCCGGGGTGCCATCATCGGACTATTGAACAGTGACCTTGAGGTGATCGAGGGGGATTGGCTGACCGAAATGGTGAGCCAGGCGCAGCGACCGGAAATCGGTGCAGTGGGGGCGCGGCTGTTGTATCCGGATGACCGCCTCCAGCATGCCGGTGTTATCCTCGGGGTGGGTCATGTGGCGGCCCATGCGTGGAGGCTGTGTGCCGATGAGCCGGATGTGTCGCGGATGCGGGCGCATGTGATCCAGAACTACTCGGCTGTCACGGCAGCGTGTCTGGTGGTGAGGAAGGAGATATTCGAGCAGGTGGGTGGATTCAACGCGGTGGATCTGGCGATCACCTACAACGATGTCGATATCTGCATCCGCA
>JAPXRV010000130.1:0-7516 GCA_033813415.1 Opitutales bacterium
AAAAGTACTCGCTGAGAGAAAGACCGCAGACCCGTTAACAGTTGACAACGACAACGCCGTATCCCGAATCACCGCCACAAAAGTCGAAGCCGATCCGCCCATCGACTCCACCCCGAGAACATGCCGAATCTGATTTGCAACAATCAGCAGAGCCGCAGCCGTTATGTAGCCGGTTACAACAGTCCGCGAGATGTAGCGCAACAACCCGGCCGCCTTCGCGAAAGCACCTGCAAGCATGAACAGACCGCTCAAGAGCACGATCAATGGAAGCACCACCATTGATTCCGCCACACTCAACTGCGTGGCGGCAAATGCACTCATCAGCAAAACGGACGTTGCGTTGGTAGGTCCTAGCACCACGAATCTGGACCGCGCCCATATCGCGCCAACCACACAAGCCACAGCCGAACCCAAAATCCCGTATTCGATCGGCAGCCCTGCGATCATCGCGTAGGCCATTCCTTGGGGGAACGCAAGCAACGCGACGTTAACGGCCGCATTCAAATCACCTTTAGCTGCTGCCGTCGAATACCCGCTCAAGGTTTTCCGCAACGGAAACAAATCAATCCCGCCAACATAGCCGACTCTTCCGTTCTGCCCCATATCTCTCACCCGGAAAAACTCGCGCCGGAAAACCGCTATCCGGCGGCGCATCGAAAATTATGATATCCTGAAGCCCCCATGGGCCAGCTTTTTCGCATGAACCAACCCTCGAAACCCATCCGAATCCGTATCGTAAATCAGGATCCGCCTCAGTCCCCGAATGAATCCAACAACTCGGCAGGAGACCATGGAGAGGAACGACCACCCGATGCGGTCCGAATCGCGGCAACTGTTGCTTCATCGACCGGATCGTATTGATTTCCCCATTCCTGACGAACGTAGGTCAGAACCGAAGCCACATCCCGGTCACTCAAAATGTCTGCAAACGCGTTCATGGCCGCACCACTGTAAGTATTGCCATTCACCACAATCTCCCCGGCTAAACCATGCAGGACAATTCGCACCAGAATATCCGGAGATTTCCCGACCCAATCGGACTTGGCAAGCGGAGGGTAAACACCCGCCACCCCGGATCCATCCGCCTGGTGACACGCACTGCAATTGGATCGATACACCCTGGCCCCACGCTTGATCGGATCGAACGCAGCCACCTCCGCAGCCGCCTTTCCGCCGGGCTGGTAATTGGGGTCATAAACATCCCACTGAAACCCGCCGGAACCCTTAATCAAGTATATGCCGGCCCAGAAGCTGATGCCGAATATCATAAACATCAGCAAAACAACCGGCCCCGGATGCAAACCCTCGCGCGGCTCATCCTTTTCCAGCCGCACCGGATCATGCAGATGCTGGAGTTCCTCATCTCCCATATCCGATCGGGGAGAAGCGGAAGGATCACCCGACGAATCGGGAGGACGTGGCTGTTCGGTATCAGTCATCTTCGCTGAATTTTATTTCCGGCAATTCATAGTCCACCCGCAAGGAAAGAAGATAGGCGACAAGCGCCTCAGCCCTTGAAGTCGGCACAACTTCCCACCCCTCAGGCGGGGCATAGGGAGAATCAAATGGAATGCTCACGGCATTGGGAGACGGTCTGGAGCCAATCTCGCGGACCTCAAACAGGTATGCGTATGGCGGCATGATGGATCCCGGCGAAGTGATCTGCGGCTCATACAAATGCTGCATGTGCCACTGCACTGAAGACAGACGCGTCCCCACATTGGCAAGATCCGGCCCAGTCCGCATGGTTCCAAGCATAACTCTCTCCTGATAAATGTAGTCGCGTGCCACCGTCTGGCGCTCGCCCCAACCCCGTTCAAAATCAGCCCCATATCCCTTCGTGCGTATCTGCTGTGAGTGGCAATAGACGCAACCCTGATCAATATAGATCTGCTTCCCCTCACGGGCGATGCCCGAAAGCTTCAGCGGATACAAGGGATCCCCCTCCACCGGATTCCCCTGCTCGTCCAAGGTGGCGGTTGTCGACTTCAAATCGCCCAGAAACAGATGACTTGATAGAATCAGGCCCGTCCATGAAAACGCCAGCGCGAAAAAGATCCCCAGAAACAATGTTGGCAAGTTCTTCATTGAATTCGCTCTTGGGGTTAGGCAATCGGGTCAGCGCCGAATGAATCGTATGATGATGGTACCCTGCGAAACCTTTCCGGTAGAAGGATCCAGACAAGATGAATGAAAAACGCGGAGTGCCCGACGGTGATGAGGATCCCGAAAATCGTGCGGGCAGTCAGCCATGGGACGGTATTACGGACAACGGTCATAAACGGAATCTCAGCGTTGTTCATCTCCAAGCCCTGAATCCACCCGCCAATCGACAGTGCGACCACATATCCGGTGATCCCGAGAGCACAACTCCAGAAATGGATCGAAATCAAACCCGCCGAGGGCCAATTCCTCCGAATCAGCCGGGGCATGATAAAATAGATGCTGCCAAACATAATCATGGTGAAGAAGGCATACACGCCGTGGTGCGCATGACCGACCGTGAAATGGGTGAAATGCGTGACCACATTGACCTCACGCAAGGCCATGGCCGATCCAATGAGGCTGACAGCCGTGTAGGACATCGCCCCGAACACTACGAAACGCAGCGTGGGACTTTGCCAAACAGTCCCGAAACTCCCAATCACCGTCATATGGTGGTTGATCGCGACCACGATGACCGGAATTGTCATCATCACGCTCGCCACCGTCCCCGCGCTTTGCAGCCAGATGGGGATCGGCCCTCCGATAAGGTGGTGAATCCCCGCCCAATTATAGAAAAGAGCAAGTGCCCAAAAACCGATCACCGAAAGGTAGTAGCTGTAAACTGGTCTCCCCAAGACCTTGGGAATGAGGTAGTAGGCGGAAGCCAGAGACACTGGCGTCAGCCACAATCCCAGAACATTGTGGGCGAACCACCAGTTGGTGATTGGCTGCACCACACCTCTTGCCGGCACGAACAGGATCATCACCTGCGCAACCGTGTAGAGCCAGGGGAACCAAAAGATCGCGGCCAGAATATACCACTGCGAAACATACACATGCCCGGTTTGCCGGTGCGAAAACGTCACAATTCCCCACACCCCGATCATTGCATAAGAAAGGGCCAGAATCGGAGCTACCTCCATCGGCATTTCAAGCCACTCCACCGAAGTCATTTCACCGGACAGAATACCGGTCACCCCAATTGTCACGCCCATGTTCCACAAGATCCCCGCAAGCACAAGGAAACCGCCGTGCCGCACCTGGGAACGGCTCAAGCGCGCCATCAGCCAGAGTGCCACGCAAAAAATCGCATTATTCCCCCACCCGAAAATCATGGTGTTGAGGTGCGCGGACCTGACCCTTCCGAAAGTCAGCCACTCAAATTGAGCCAGGTACTCCGGATTGTGCATCTTATAGGATGCGATGAGGGCAAATACCGTCCCGACCATTAACCAGACCACTGCGGATAACACGAACAACAGACCGGCCACGCGCATGGAACGGTCGATCTCGCTGAGCTTGGCCCGTTCGGCTTCCCGCTTCACCTGACTCAACCCGGGAGGGGGTGGCGGCATTCGGATGTCTGGCTGCGTTCCTTGCATGGATAAAGTATGAAATGGATGGGTGGGAAATCAATCGGAACCGTCTACCGGCTTCTGGTCGCTCTTGTTGGCACGGCGATTCTTCGACTTTTTGGATGCGCGCGGAAACGAATCCGTGCAAACACCCTCCGGTTCCTCGTCATCAAAAATCACGCGGGCGCCTTGCTCAAAGCGCTCGAACTGCCGGTTTTTAGCGGCCCACGACAAAGCCCAAACCGCCACTCCGAAGAATAAAAGGCCAAATACCACCAAAATACTGACAACGATGTCCCAGGAATGCTGCATGGTTCAGGAATCGTTTGAAGGTTCGGGTTCAGGCGCGAATTGTTTCACCACGATCTCCATGGCATCGGCCACCGGGATGCGATAGATGCCGGCTTGTGCGTCGACGACCCCGTAAGAAGTGATCTTTTCAATCCCCTGCGCCTGAATTGCTTTCAAGTCACTCACCCTTTGAGCCACAAGTGCGGCATCAACGCCCTCTTTCGGATTTCGGATATAGGCGATCCAGATAATCAACATGAACAGCAGAATCCCAGCAAAGCCCACCGCAAGGGAGACACCAACCGGGAGCCGACCCGGAACCTGTTGTTCGGAATGGGATACGTTGGAAGGAAGCTCACTCATGATGATGAATCGACTCAAGAATCCGGGGATCACGCAAAGGAATGGGCGCTGCCTTCCGGGCGCTTCGCAGGAAAGACCAGATCACAATTCCGCCCATCCCGATCAACGCGGTCAGATCGAAAATGCTCACACCAAAGCCAGTGACATCATAGCGCGACGGATCCGCTGCATCCGCCACCTTAGCCGGCAGAATGTTGTAGTAGAGATCCACCATGTGAAATACCAAGGCGGCCACGCTCACCCCCAACAACGCCTTCACGGACACTTTGGTCGTGTAGAAGATCAGGAGGAGAAACGGCACCAGAAAATGAAATACCACCAACGACATGCCGACCCACCACCAGTCGTTGTAGGATCCATCCGAAGCATAGAGCCTGAGGTTGTACCAGAAGGTTTCCTCCGGAATGTTAGCCTGATAGATCAGGAACATCTGCGAAAATGCGATATAGGCCCAGAAAACGGTAAACGCCAGCAACAATAGCCCCAGGTCATACCGGTGTGCCCGCTTGTAGATACCCGCCAACCAGCCTTTCGTCGACAGGACGAAGCACAATACGATCGTGAATGCCACTGCCACGCGCATGGCTCCGGCAAAGAACCAGACTCCGAACATGGTCGAGAACCAATGGTATTCGAGGCTCATGAACCAATCAAACGCTCCGAAGGTCGCGCTCAATCCGACCGCAAACACTCCGATCGCGGAGAGCACCCGCATCTGCCGCACATGGCGTTCTTGCCCATCTGAATCGAGAGCAAACGAATGCTTTCTCAAACCAAAGGCCAAGCCGATGAACACACCGAAGTAGAGGACGGTTCGAAACGTCATCCAGAACCGGTCGAGCCACCCCTGCTTCCATATGTAGAGGGGGTCATCACCCACCACGCCGCCACCCGGCAGGACGTATTCCGGACTCAGCCACTTCCAGATCATACCCGCATACTCCGGGAACAACCATGGAGTGAGGATCAGCGGAGCAAAGATTAAGCCCATCCAGGGAAAAGCGGACACCATGTGCTCCAACTGACGCCGGATGATCACCGACCACCCCGCATCAAAAATGTGACTGATCATGATGAACAGCAGCATTCCCACCAGAACGGACATCCAAAACGCAAAACCAAACAACCACGCCATCCATGGCCGGTTATCCCCGTTACTGGCACCCCAAATCAAACCGGCCAACCCCACCAGAAGTCCAGCCAATCCTATTCCCAGACTCAGGCGGGAAACCTTCGAAAAATCCCGACCCGGGAGCTCAACTGCAGCATCTTCGCTCATAGCCCAAGCTCCTTTCGTTTTGAAGGCGGGATTTCATCCAGTGTCGCGCTATTCGCCCGCTGCAACGCCCGGACATACAATATTACCGCCCACCGTTCTTCCGGCGACATACGGTCCGCATATCCCATCATCAAACCTTTTCCCCATGAAGCGGTGTTGAACAATTCACCTTCAGCCTGATCGCGGTAGAGATCCTGCACAAGGTTCGCCGCAACCATCCCGTAGTTCCGGACAATCCCCGCACCATCGCCTGCAGGGCCATGGCAAACCGAACAAAACAAGTCGAACTTCTCCTGTCCGAGCCGCATCTGATCGCGGTTCACCGAAATTGGAAAACCCTTGACCCAATCGCCCGACGCATCCCGACCATACAGCAACGCGGTATCCGTTAGGCGCTCGCCGCTGTAATCCTCGGAAAACACCGACTTCAGCTTCAGTTCATTGCCACGCTCCACACTGTTGAGCGGTGGAAGCCGATCATTCATACCATTGCTGAAAAACGGGTTTTCGCCCTGCGGAAGGTATTTCGCCTGCCGGTCCATGTCGGGAAAGACCTCCATCGGCTCCTTGCGTGACTTCCCTCCCCGGAAACCGAGCAGCGAAACTACCACGACAAACAGCAGCAGATTGACGATGATAACGTTGCGGATCATCGGGCACCTCCTTTATCCGATGCTTTTCCAGCCGGAATCAAAGTCACATCATGGCCTCCAAGGCTCTCCAGAAAAACCTTTGTCCGCAGTTCATCATACATGGGATCTGAAGCTTCAACAACAATCATGAACTTATCATCCGAACTTGCGCCGAACCCGTCATACTCAAAAACCGGATGATGGTGCCTCGGCAGGCGATTCAGGAAAAACATCCCGAAGAACGCACCGAATGCCGCCAGCAGAATGGTCAACTCGTAGAAAATGGGAAACGGGAAAATGATGCCGAATATCGGCTTACCGCCCACGATCAAGGGGTAGTTCAGGTTCATAAACGCCACAAGAGCGATCCCGGTAAGCATACCTAAAACACCCCCTGCGAGCGACAACCCGCCCAAACGGGACCGTTTTTCGCCCATCACCGCATCCAATCCGTGCACTGGAAACGGCGTGTAGACGTCCCATTTCACGAAACCGGCTTCACGGACGAGCCCCGCCGCCCGTGTGATCTCGGGTGTGGTATCGAAAGTGGCAATCATGCCGTAATGTGCGGATGGATTCATTCCGATCGGTGCGTGGGGTTGGACTTGCGGTTGAGTGGATGGTCCTCATTGTGCGGATCGGCCTGCGGACAAGCCAATGCTTTGATCTCCGCCACCGCGATCAACGGCAGGAAGCGAAGGAACAGCAAAAACAGGAACCCGAACAATCCGAAGGTTCCGGCAAACGTGAATATATCCACAACTGTGGGCGAATAGTAGCCCCAACTCGAAGGCAGAAAATCGTTCGCCAGCGACGTCACGGTAATGACAAAACGTTCGAACCACATGCCGACATTAACAAAGATCGACATCACCCACACCAAAGCGGTATTGCGCCTGACCGCCTTGAACCAGAACAACTGCGGCGTGATCACGTTGCAGGTGATCATGATCCAGTAGGCCCACCAGTATTGACCGCCCGCCCGGTTGATGAACGCGAATGCCTCGAACGAATTCGCTCCGTACCAGGCGATGAAAAACTCCATCGCATACGCATACCCGACCATGCTGCCCGTCGCCAGCGTGATCTTGCACATGCAATCAATGTGATACTGCGTGATCAGATCATGCAGCTTGAACACCGCCCGGATCGGTAAAATGAGGGTCAACACCATCCCGAATCCGGAAAAGATCGCCCCAGCCACAAAGTATGGCGGGAAGATCGTCGTGTGCCATCCGGGCAGTAGGGATGCGGCGAAGTCAAAGGAAACGATGGTATGCACAGAGAGCACGAGCGGAGTGGAAAGCCCCGCAAGCAGCAGGTAAGCCATCTCGTAGTTCTTCCAATGGCGCACCGAGTTTCTCCAACCCATCGCCAGCACACCATAGAAG
>JAPXRV010000130.1:7526-7712 GCA_033813415.1 Opitutales bacterium
CGGTAGCACGATCCCGCAAGGTCCCGAGATCAGGAATCATTCCCATATACCAGAACAAAGTGGAGACCGTGAAATAAGTGGACACCGCAAACACGTCCCACTCCAGCGGGCTGCGGAAGTTGGGCCAGATCGCATTCGAGTTTGGCAACGGAAATAGCCACCAGGCGAACCACACACGCCCCACGT
>JAPXRV010000131.1:0-7705 GCA_033813415.1 Opitutales bacterium
GGCTTACCCTGACGCACCTGATAGACACTGATGGGAAGATCTCCCGGGAAGACCATCATCCCATCAGTGGTTGGCTTCTTCTCATCCGCAGATGGCGCAGATAGTAGTTCGGCATTTCCCTTTGAGTTCTGTGAGTTCTATGTGATCTTTTGTGGCTAACCTCATCCCCCTACTATGAAGAAAGCGACGGGCTAGACCGCCACTGATCAGTATTCAACCTAAACAAGAAAGCGACGGCTGAAGCCGCCGCCTCCGGGCAACGGTCCTTTTCGTGGTTTCGGGTGTTTCGTGGTTAAGAATCATTCTTCAATCCGGTCCGGGATCCAAATCCGAAACTCCTGTCGGAACACTTACGTGTTCGGAGAGTTCGGAGATAGGCTGATTTTTTCGGGGTTGCATCCTGGTGGATGATCATGAATACCTGCGGCATGAGTGATGAGAAACCAATCGTGATACTTTGGGACATTGACGGGACTCTGGTTACCGTTGACGGAGCGGGAGAAGAAGCGCTTGTTTCCGCCATGCGCTCGGCTTTCGGGTTGGAGGTGGACCTTTCGCTAATCGACTACTCAGGCCGGACCGACCGTAGGATCGCAGAGATGCTTCACATCAGCGCAGGCATTCCCCTCACACCATCGAGCGTTCAGCTTTTCCTGAAACATTATCTCGAGCATCTCGAATCCGAGACCCCGCGTTCTGCGATGCGCCTTGTTCCGGGGATTGCCGACACTCTCGCGTGGATCGAGAACACCCGGGGAGTCGAGCAGGGTTTGCTTACGGGGAACCTCAGAAGTGGAGCACAGATCAAACTTTCCCGGTTCGGCATCTGGGATCTCTTCCCATTTGGAGCGTTTTCGGACTTCAGTGTGGAACGGAATGAACTCGGACCTCATGCACTTGAGCAGGCCAGTCAATACCTTGGTATGGAGCTGGATCCAGGACAGGTGATTGTTGTGGGGGATACCCCGCACGATGTTGCCTGCGGGAAGGTATTCGGAGCTCTCACAATGGCGGTCTCGACGGGCAAGTATTCTTTGGATCAGCTTGCTGCCAGCAACCCCGATTTCCTTGTCGATGCTGCGACTCCCCAAGCTATCCATGAAGCGGTCCAATATGCGTTGAACCGGCTGTCAATCGGATCATTGTAATCGTGGGGCTCAGAGCGAACTCGGATCCAGAATCAACCTCCATTGCGGATCATCCGGAGTGCCCCAAACGCGGACTTCAAATACATGACTGATCGGGACCAATACCAGCGCGATTTGTGAGATCAAAGGAATGTTGAGTTCCTGCAAGGGATAGGATTTGAGACGGAAATCCATTTCGTTGGAGACCCTGTTCCAGTGTCCCCTGGCCTCCACCCGGCTGCTTGGCCCCGTCATTTTGAGGGAGCTGAAGTCGAGCTTATCATCCTCATACCTGAAAGAGCCGGTCGCCTCATTCAGGGTGAACGATCCGATGCCAAGCTGAAAAGCGTCGAGTATCCTGGAAAACACCCCAAATACATGCACGCGGGTGATCATCGGGTCCAAAAGCAGAAACTCTCCTTCCGCAGTGAAGCTCGCGGGCATTCCCATGACGCCCTCCCCCCAAGCCGTGAGGCTCAATTCGTTTGTTGTTTCCGTATCAACCGCATCCAATGAATCCGGTTCGGCGATCAAACCCGCGGTCGCGCGCAATCCCGAAAGCGCCTCCTTCGCCCGCCCGGTGTCCACTTTTGTCAGAACGCCATCGAAACGGACCGGATGATTCCCCTCCTCGTTGTCCATCACCAGACAACTTCCTCCCGCCAGACCACCGGCAAAATCAAAGCGGATAGGGTCGATGATCAGAGAATCCGCATCCCGATGAATCAGCAATGAGCCGTTGGAGCCGGCCACCCCCGCGAACTCAAAGTCCCCCGGGATGTCGATTTCCACATCCAGACCATAGAGATGATTGAACTCCGGATGAGAGTCCATGATGACACAACCGTTCACCTTGTAATGAATGCGACTCTCGCCCCCAATCCGCGCCAGATATGGATCCAGAAGCGATCCGACCAGCCCTTTTGCTTCGCGCACCGGAATGTCGGATTCGATATTGATGCGCCGCGAAATGACATCATTCTTATCGTCACTATAGACCGACCTTACACTACCGCGGGCGGTTCCGTGGCGATTCCGGATGTCAATGTCATAGATATCGATCATATCGCGCCTGTAGCGCACGCTGACCCGTCCCCTGTCGATCGGAAGCCCCCGAAACCTCATATCCTCGAGCCTTATGCTACCGAAGACATCTCTCCGGTTTCTGTCGGACTTCCGACCCCATATGTCGAGATCCACCTCAGGGGTCACGGATCCGAATTCAAAACGGCTCCAGGTGTCCGACCACCAAGGATCAAACCAGGGAGCGAAATCCCGTGGATCCATCGACCCATGCACGAGGTATCGAAAATCGGTCGTTTTGAGGTTTCGCTCCAGACTGCCACGGATGGTGTAATCCGAAATTCTGGCCATGTACGAATCGAGACGGAACCAATCCCCATCTTTGCTGCCGCTAAGATACCCATATGAGACGGGAACACCCGAAAGATCCATCCCGCCGGTCTCCACACTGAAGGAAACGTCGTCCAGCCACTTGAACTGACGGAAACCCAAATCCGCTTTGACATAGACAGGAGCCCCGAAACAGGCCGAATTTGACCTCCCGAAGTCTTGTATCCATCGGCAAGCCTGTATTCTGGACGGATCAATCCATCCTTCGGTGCTCAGTCTGCCATCTCCAAGATAACTATCCACCTCGCCCACTACGCGCAGGCTTTCGCCTCTAATCGACGCCATTGCCTCAAATTGCATTTGCCTCGGATCCTGGAGCCACACCTTGAGGGAACCATGACGGAACACTTCATCGTCGTATACGACCTTGCGTGCATGGACTTCGGCCATTTCCGGAATGAAGGATACGACTCCATCCCTGCTGAAATGCAGGTTAATGCTGATATCCCTGGCCTCGGCAATATCCTTGTAGCGGATCCGCAGAAGCCTCCCGCTAAGGGTATCACGAGACTCCACGCCATCATCAAAGCTCACCTCTCCTTCGAGATAAGCATCGCCGGAAACATAGTCGCCGTTGTATCGAAATCCTTTGGAATCGAGATCAAACGCAACGACCGGCCGCCCGGAATCCGATTCAGAGAACCGCAGATGAAGGGAGGACTCCTCGGCATTCTCGAAAATCCGGTGCAAAACAAGCAACTCACGTATCGCATCGAGATCCGACTCGCGCACTTTTATGTTTGGCTTCTCCCCCTTTTCACGGGCAGGAACCCGGATCTTCATCCGACTGTGACTATAAATAGCCAAACGGCCCAATGAACCTTGAATATTGTGAAAATTGAGCCATCCGTCTTCCAACGACAGATCGAGAGAAACCCCTTCCAACAGTGCGGTACCGGATGCTTCAGGAAGGAGTTTTTCCGGATAGTAAAGGCGGGCATTCCGGATGCTGCCAAAGGCTGCATTCGAACGAGACAAACACGCTGCCGGATCCTCACAGTACAGACTTACCTCGGGGATCCGCAACAAAGGCCCCCGGTATCCATCCAGGTGCAGGCGAACCTCTCTAAGTTCGAGACCCGACCAAGGATAAATACGGATCGATTCCACCGACACGCGGAATCCCTCAACCGGCTTGCAGTAGTCGAGAAGTTTTCCAGGAATCGAAAAATACCCATGTTGAAGAAACTGAAGCGCGAGAATCAACTGGATCAAAAGGATTCCGGACAGTATCGTGTTCAGAACTGCCAGAACCGCTCGGAGAATCTTCCTCATACCAGTAGTTTTCCAACCAGGGGAATACCGCAAGCTCAGAACTGGATACCGGTACCCTTCATCGGATTCATTTATTGATCTTCGCCGATCCCTGTCACGGAAGATTCAACCCCGTCATCTCGCCCTTCCACCGAATCCTCCGGGGCATTTTCCACGCCAACGGACTCATCCTCCGAAAGCGGAGTGTGATATTCGGGTGGCAGGTCATCCTTCTCTGTAAGCGTGTGCATGAGATCCACAAAACTCTGATCCAGTTGGAAAGTCACTCCAGCGGATTCGATGGCACCAAATTGCACCAAACCGGACAGTCTACGGGTCATCAGGATCACAAACGCGGGCTCGTCAATGTTTCCGGACAAGAATCCACTCAGCTTGAAGCTCCATGGAATGCGCTCGCCCTGATAGAGGCAACCGGACGGATCGACTGAAGCCGCGACATATCCACGCACCGCAAAATCTGACATCAGCGTGCCTAATCCCATTCTAGCCATTCCAACAGAATCCTCAGCGGAATCAGATGAACCGCCGCTGACCTCAACCCGATCCAAACCCGGAACCGGAACCCATGTGCCGGACACATCCACAGATTCGAGCCTCCATGCGGAGATCGTCTGCTCGGGCGGGAACAACTCAATCCGCCGCTCACGATAGTCCAACGGCTCAACCGACAGAGCATCAACGGTCACCTCTCCCACCTTGTAAACAGAAGGATTGCCACTGATCTGAACATAGTAACCACTTTCTCCCGGGTTCTCTGATCCCACCCGGATTTCAAGGGTCTGTGCCCCTTCCGTGCGGATTGTCCAAAGCGGATCCGCCAAGCCAAGACGCTTCAAATCCTCATCGGATGGATCATCTGACACAAATTCGACCACCACCATATCCTCAAGCCGCTTCACGACGCCGAGAATGGACGTTTCGTCCCCGTTGAACGGTAAAGGATCACTTCCTGTTGGCCCCCCGAAGACCCTCCAAACCCCGTCCTCAAGTTTTAGCAAACGGATCGTGCTCCGTGCCGACACCCCCGCATTGGAGATATTGTGGACGAGTTCGACCTTGCTGACCGTGGAAGCGTCCTGCCATACCAAGCGTCGCTCACGAAGCGAATCCGATAGATTCCGCCAAAGATCAAGATCCTTTCTGGGAAGAATAAACGAAGTCTTCGCTCCTTCGAAGCGACCCTTGTAAAAGTCTTCGACCAACTCTCCACCCATGCGCAGCTCGCTCAATACCAATGTATTGTTACGGCGATTCCCGACCACTTCGATCCGGGCGATTGGCTGTGCAGAGGAAGGGGAAGCATCCGCATCATCTTTCGCAAGCCCAACCGCACTCAAGCCAATCAATCGGCCAAGGGCCGAATGGACTCGGGCTTCATTCGCCATAGCAGAAATAGGGGCATCAAAAAACCATTGATCATCCCGCTTGGTCAGTCGGGCACGGTACGGATTGTCGTGGAACTCAACCGAAAGCGCCCGCACTTCAAAAAGCGGGATCGGGAACAAAGCCTTGTCCCGGAGGTCCTCCACAGGAGCAACAAAAGGTTCAATGGTCTTGGAATCCACAACCAGAATCTCAGTGTCATCAGGAGAGAGCATGTAGATGCGGTTGCCAATTTCGGTGGGGGAACCAAATGCGATGCGGTATTCCTTGTCCTTGAATCGTGCCTTCACGGTAAGGCTGGGATCATCCAATCCGAAATCCGTGAGCGCCTGTCCGTGATCCGCCAAATCCTCTACCGTGAACCGCACACTGGCTTTGAGCGAATCGAGGCTGTTGATCATGCGCTTGATGGCAAAGGGATTCGCAGCCCACTCAACGGGCAAGGTCATATCCCAATTGCCGTTGTTGCTCATCCATTGCCGGGTCTCTCCGGCAAGCTTTCCTTCAACAAGGATCATGTCAGCCTCCGACAATGGAAACGGCATGACGCCCTGCGTTTCGCCATTGCGGAAGGAGTCCGGTGAAAATGTGCCACCCTGCCGGATCAGAAAAAACAACACGAGCAGGTTAAGAGCCAACAATATGATCGTTATGCGAAATCTCATGGTGCGTTATCTGTGAATGAGTCGAACGAGAAAGCCGACCAAAGCCACCAGCAAAGGTAAAAGCATCAGATAGAACAGAAGGCCTCTCAGGTCTTTCTGACTGAGGGTTAAACGGTAAGAATCCATAGCGGTCGGAGCGATACTGAGGAGCTGATCACGCTGGAGCATCCAATTGAGCACATTGGCGATAAAAGTACGGTTGCCATGGAGGCGGATCAACGCATTCGACACAATGGAAGCATCCCCCACTACCACCAGTCGCCCACCCTTCAGGTTAAGCCCCAATTGTTGCCCGCCCTTCCGTTCGGACACTGCCGCCACGGGAATCGGGCCCGGCACATCCACATTCGGATCCAGCTTGGGGATCGATTCGGTGCGGGCGTTCATCTCCATCCAGCTTGTCTCCGAAGTGGCCATCAAAACGCTCCGCTGAACTCCAGCGATACGTGGCACACCCGGGTCAAACCTCACTGGACGCAACTGGGTTGAAAAGACGTTCAGTCTCCCTTCGATGAGACTGGTGGTCACCGGGTGCTCCGCGTAGCGCCTCAGGATCAATCCCCCTGAGGAGGCCTGATAGTCAGGCCCAGGATCAAGCACCACCGCATTGTCACACAAAATGCCCCAATCATATAAAAGCGCATCCAGGTTATGAATGCGGAAGGGCTCGAGAAGGACGATCATGCTCCCGTTCCCATTCTCCATATATTTGCGGAGTTTTTCCACGTCGGCCGATCGCATCTCAGCTTGAGGAGAAGCAATCACGACCAGATCCGCATCGTCGGGAACCTGATCGAAACGGGTAAGGTCCAATTCCCGCACAAAGACATTCCGGGCCGCAAGGAAAAGCCCAAGTTCGGACAAACCCATCAAGGGATCAACATCCCCCAACTGCATTTCGCCATGCCCGATCGTGAAATACACGACCTTGCTCGCGGGATCCGTCACTTCCAGCAGGGAAGACAATACCATCTGTTCCCCCACAAAGGTCGTTTTCCCGGATTCTTTGTCTTTTTGGTAAAGATCACTCATGCGCAGCACCCTGCGGCCCTGTTTCGCCTCGAAAATGATGGAATTCCCCTGCTCCAGGGCATAGTCCCGGATGAGCTCAGCTGCCCGGTCCCGTTGGCGGAAGACATCGACAACCTCCCACTTGAAATTCTGTTCACCCGATTGCCGGAATGCATGTTCGAAGCGGGAGATCAGGGTCTTGACGTCCCGCAATTCGTTACGCCCCCCTTCCTGATCCGGCTCTCCAGAAGTCACAATCACACTGACCGGCGTTCCGGACATTGAAGTCACATAAGCCTGAGTCTCCGGTGAAAGCGTGTGTCGGCGCTCAGGAGTCAGATCCCACCTCACGGCAAGACGGAAAGCCAAAAGGTTAAGTCCTATGATCAGCGTAATCCAGAGCAGCCCTTGCGCCACTCTGTTAAGTGCGCCAACTCTACGGGCGATGCGGAATTCGTCTAGACGATGGTATCGGTTCGAGGCCATGGTTGATCAGGTTTTGCGATCCACCACGCTGGCAGCAATGATCAGCATGACGACCGTTACGCTCACGTAGAAAATGAAGGGTTTGAGGTCAAGAATCCCTTGGGAAAACCACTCAAAATGGTCAAAGGTCTGAAGGTATCCAAGGAAATCCTTGAGATTCGAGTAGAGCGACCCTTGCTCCACCAGGGAATCCGCCAGAAACGTCCCGGTGATCGTGGCGATGAAAACACCGGTGAAAGACAGCATCCCGGCAACCAGCTGACTGCGCGTCAAGCTGCTGCACATTACCCCGATGCTGACGTAACTCCCTCCACTCACAAGAACGAATATCAGGCACCCTATCAG
>JAPXRV010000132.1:0-7705 GCA_033813415.1 Opitutales bacterium
TTTATCAATATACCCGTATTAATCCCCCCAAATCCATCCCCAAAAACTCATAAAAAGACTTTTCGAGTGTGATCTAGGTAGGGTGTTTTGCCGCCGGTGGCGGCGCGGAAGAGGTCTAGGTAGGTCATGGCAGATCAGAAATGAGGAGGGGTGAGTAGTCGAATTCCCCGCGGTGGGACGGGTGTATACAGGTTTTGGTTATCGGCTGAGTGGGTGGATTGTTTAGTAAAAAATGTGTGATGCGGGGGCTGGCGCAAAATCTGTGGATCATGCTTTGAGTCGGGTAGTGGGATTCATCCGCAGATGGCGCAGATTATCACAGATTGTGTTGGGATAAGGATGACGCGTTTGTGCTGGAGAGAGGGCTGGCCGATGGAAGAATGGGATATGGGAGTTTTAGCCACTTTCGAGCCATAGGCGACACTCAAGCGATAGCGCGAAGCAAAGAGCACATAGAACAGATAGAGAGGAAGGTTGAGTTGCTGGTTTGAGGTCGCAAATTGCGATGTCATGCGAATCCTCCCTTTAGGTGTTTGAGGGTGTGAGCGGTGAGGGTTTGCATTTGGCGGATGGCGATAGTGTTGAGGCGTTGGAACTCCTTAATAAGATAAATTTTGAACTCGGGACTGATCCACATTCCGAACTCAAAGGCGATATCACGGTGGGCGTAGGTGCCTCCGTAGCGACCGGCTTTCGCTTGAAGGCCGATTGCGTTGGTTTTCTCTACCCATTCTTTGACGCTGAGTTTGTAGCTGTTGAGACCGGCCTGACTTTTAATTGTGGCGAATTCGCCGGAATTGAAATGCGGATTGTGGACGGTTTCCCAGATTCCAAGAAACTCCACGGTGTTGCGGTTGCGAAGCCAATCGGAGATGAAAAAGTCTCCATCCTTGGCTTTGAGCATATCAGTGAGTGAGACATAATCCTCATCTTCAAACTGAACGATGGCGATCTCTGTGCCTTTTACGTTGATCTTGGCGAGGGTGGTTTTCTTTTTCACGCGATGGAGATCGTTGATGGATTAGTTTACGCAGGTCTACTCGTTAGCCGGAAATCCTAAGGAAAACCTTTCTGTGGCGGCACGGAAGAGGTCAAGAAAGGTCATGGGAGATCAGAAATGAGGAGGGGTGAGTAGTCGAATTCCCCGCGGTGGGACAGGCGTATACAGGTATTGGTTATCGGCGGAGTGGGTGGATTGTTTAGTAAAAAATGTGTGATGCTGGGGCTTTGAGTTATTTGAGGGATTCATCCGCAGATGGCGCTGATTTCCGTAGATTATCATGGGAGAGGATGACGCGTTTGTGTTGGAGAGAGGGCTGGCCGATGGAAGAATGGGTTGAAGAGAGTTTTAGCCACAAGGGGCACATAGAACACAGAGAAGGAAACTCTAAGTTCATTATTCGTAAATCTTTGTGGATTTTGTGATATATGTGGCTGAATGGTTTTCTTTTTCATGGGCGGATGCGCTGGGCTGAGCGATGGAAGAATGGGAAACGGGGATGTTTTGCCACAAAAGGCACATAGAACACAGAGGAGGAAACTCTAAATCCATTGTTTGGAGCACTTTGTGGTTTTTGTGATCTGTGTGGCTGAAGTCTCTAGAGTGCGAATTTTTTGATCTCGAAACGATAGGATCCAAAGTTGATCAGCAAGCCGTGTCTGATCCGGGCAGAATTGAGGTAGCCAATGATTTGGGCCGTATGCTCCGGTGCGAGGGCCTTTACAGCTTTGAGTTCGAGTATGAGGCAGCCCTCGACCAGGATGTCTGCGAAGTAGTCGCCAAGAACTGTTCCATCTTCGTCGAAAACCTGAATGGGCTCTTGTTGCCTGACCGTGAATCCGGCTTTTGTCAGGCGGTGTGCAAGGGCATTTTCATAGACCTTTTCCATATGACCATGTCCGTGATAGGTGTGAATATCGTAGGCCGTCTGCCTCACGTGATCACATAGGGACTTAACTTCCTCATCGGTTTTCATGTTTTGGGCGGAGTTTGAATGGTGGAGTAAAAGATATTAGCCACAGAGGGCACACAGAACACAGAGGATTTCGTTCGAAGTTTATTATTTGGAACACTTTGTGGATTTTGTGATCTATGTGGCTAAATGGTTTTTCTTTTTGATAGGCAGATACGTTGGGCTGAGCGATGGAAGAATGGGAGAGAGTCTTTGCCACAAAGCGCACATAAAACACAGAGGATGCAGTTCGAAGTGCATTATTTGGAACACTTTGTGGATTTTGTGATCTATGTGGCTAAAGGGCTTTTTCTTTCAAGGGCAAGGGGGAGTTCTCCAGATTAGCGCACGTTGGTATGCATGCAAGGCAGTGTTTCCATAGATTGCAGATGGGTTTCCAGCAGATCCGGCCGGGACGAGAGAGATTTCCCCGCCTGATCTCTGGAATGAGAGAGTGATGACAGCGATCACGCTAGCACAGTTGGTGGACATGGAATGTCCGGGTGCGAAGAAAAACCGGGACAGTGAGTCGTCGGGTGCTGCTGATGAACCCGTCCGAATGGCTCTGCATCGGGCGTTTTATCGCAAGCGTGGAACGGTTGTGTGGTTTGTCGAACAGAACCTGGAATGTCCAGTTGTGGGAGGTGCCTGCCATCGTTCACCAGGCAATTCTCAATTGCAGATGGCCGATCATGGGGAGTGGCCTCAGGCTCTGCGTGTGCCTCTTGCACTGGGGCGGCAGAGGCGGACGATCATCGGTTATATCAGGGGAATTCGATGGATTTGAGTTCCCGGAAGGGGAAGGTTTCGTAGGTGCCGGAGCTGGCATTCACGCCGAAGAGGACGGGCGCTTCTCCAGTGCCGCCTTGGTATTCCCAGCCTTGAAGAACCGGGCTGGCCTGTTTTTCGCCTGTTTTCCAGTGCACTTTCACTTTTTTTCCGTTGTTGGAGAAGGTCATTGTGGAGACATCCTTGAAATGCACCTGAATAGCATCGTCCTGCGTTTCTCCGGCGAAGAGACCGGTTGCGCGCATGGGAGTGGGGCTTCCCATGAGGTAGTTCACCCTTGAGGGAAGCGGGTAGTAGAAGCCCGGAGCGCAGAGAGTGACGGGAGGTCCCATTCTCCGCGTCACATTTGCTTTTGGAAGCGCGTCGAGCAGTGCCTGCATTTCTTCGGGAGTCGATTTTTCCACCCGGATGGTGCCCGGCTTAACTGACATGGCTCCGGAGTCCGAAATCCATGCTTCCAACACATGCTGGCCCGGGATGAACCTGAGGTATTCCACGCGTTCCGGAGTTTCCTCAATGACGATCACGGAATCGATGACTTTGGGTCCGGAGTAGTCTTCATAGCGGATGGTGTCGGCGGAGAGCGACGCGGTAGAGCTGATGACGCCCAGGAGGGTGGCGCTGAGCAGACGGAATGCTTTGTTTGAGCTCATGTTTCGGATGATGATTGGGTTCTGGTTTTTGAGAAGGCGTGGCTTGTTCGTTTCCCCTTGAGGAATAGCAGAGGGAGTCGCTGTGAGGGTCCGGAGCCTTGATCCGGATGATGAGCGGGCAGCCCCGGTGTCGGGAAAAGGGTATTTGTATGCGGGTAAATGTAAAAGACGCGTAAGGCCGCTTTTATGGTTTGCCGGTGAATGCGTCAACGTGAATCGGACCTTTTGTTTTGGGGTGTGATCTGGAGTTGAAACTTGTAGGTCTTGAGTGGAGTATGGTGTTAAGAATGAAAATGCGTACATTCCGGACAGTTGTGCTTTGGGTGGGTCATATTATGGCTTTGGCTCTGATGATGCCGGCTTTGGCGGATGACGGGCAACCGTCATCGGACGAGGAGTTCCTTCATGTTCAGGTGAGGGTTTTTGATAGTCTGATGGCAGGGCGGGGAATGGAGCTTTCGAACCGCCAACGTTTTTTTCGCTTGGAAAGGGTTTGGAAAGACATGGTAAAGGAGACCGATGGATCACGAATCCGCTACACCTACCACCTTTTTCCTGCTCGGGTGGATGAGACAAAGCCGGTGCTGAACCTGTATCTTTTGGAATGGATGAGTGACCGCTCCTCCACCGTTTCGTTCCGCACTCAGGTCCGTTTGGATTATCTCGACTCTCGTCGTGACTTTGGCGTGTTCAGCAGGCGTAAGACCATTCCGCTGGTTGGAAACAGCATCGTGGATGAGAAGCGGATGTCAGTGGTAGCTGCAGAAGTGTGTGTGGATGTCGCCAAAGCTGTTTTTCCTTCTCTGGAGGCTTTGGCCTCCACGGGTGAGCTTCCGGAGGTGGAGGGGAGCGATGGAACCTGATGCACAGGTGGTCGAGGAAATCGAATGGCTTTCCCGGGTAGGGGTGGGTGACAAGCTTGCGTTTGACAGGATTTACGAGCGTTACGCACCACGCCTGTATGGGGTCTGCCGGAGTCTGCTCGGCGGAGCAGCGGAAGCCGAGGAGGCACTTCAGGACGCCTTTGTCGCGATATGGAAGTATGCGAAAGACTACGATCCCCGCCTGTCCAGGCCCTTTGGCTGGGCGCTTGTCGTGACCCGGAGGCTGTGTTGGACCCGATTGAGGGCGAGGGCACGGCGGGCACGAAGGATGGACAGTGTGGCGGAGGATCCGGAGGCCGTTGTCCATCCGGTCCGGGAAGTGCAACCCGCGGATGTGGCCGAGATGCAGGACATGGCCGGGCGGGCGGTTGACGCGCTGGGTGGTTTGCCGGAAGCCCAGCGCTTTTGTATCTCGTTGGCGATCCTGAATGGCATGTCCCGGGATGACATTGCAAAGGAACTCAATCTTCCGGTTGGAACGGTCAAGACCTTGATACGGAGAGGATTGATCAAAGTGGGAACCGAAATGGGCAAGGAGATCGGTTATGAGTGACACAATGGATGATGAAATGCTGGACTATTTGTCGGGCCGGATGGGTGACGAAGCCTCGATGCTTTTCGAGGATCGGCTCAGGGATGATGTCGATCTCAGGAACCGGTTTCTCGATGTGCAGGACCAAATGGAGCGCTCCCTGAGCGAGGGGAAGACGGGATTGGCGGTTCCAAAGCGGGTCAAACGAGCGATCGACCGCCGGGTTGAGCCCGAGATGTGGAGGGTTGAGGCGCAAAGTCGGTGGAGCCAGTGGGTTTTCCGTACGGTGTTGGCGAGCGGATGGGCGGCCGCTGCAACTTTGGCATTTTTTTTGGTGATGGACGCGGTTGCTCCGTCCGGAAATGCTGGGATCGGAGCAGTTGCCATGAACGAGGGGCTCGAACCCGCTGTTGTGGTGTTCAGGCTGGCTTCCAGTCATCAGGATTCCGCGAGTGGGGAAATCGAGCAGGTTCTTTACTCAAGGGACACCAAGGATGCTTTGGTCACCGCAGAGCGTATGGCTGAGTCGCTCTGGCACAAGGGGCTCCGATCGGGTAATCAGGCCCGGCATGGTTTTATGGTGCTGGATGTCAAGGGAAGGCAGGGGTTTGTTTCCGCTCCATCCGGGCCCGTTGAAGGTAGTCGGCGTCAGGTATGGCTGGCGGATTCCGGCAAACGCGATGCGAGTGTGCTCGTAGGGGAATTTCCCCAATACGACTCGCCCCAGGAAAACGGTGGAGTCTTTTATTTTCACTTGGGAGATGACGACGTCTCCGGGTCATCCGTTCTGAGGTGGAAACCTGTTGTCAGGGGTTGGGTTGATTGATACGTCGGTATTGCTTGTTTCCGGATCGGATGCGAAATAGGGTTGACCCTTCGGTGACTTTGCGTGGAAATCCAATATCCCGGTCGTAGTAAGTGTTTTGACGAGAAAAACCGGGAGCGGGAGTTGTCATGGATGGATCATCACGCAAGCGGATCAAAAAGGCGGTTACTCTGGCCGATGTGGGCAGGGATGTTGGTGTTTCTGCCATGGCAGTATCGGCCGTTATAAACGGAACGAAGACGTCTTCGCGGATTTCGGAGGAGACCCGTCAGAAGATTCTCGAAGCGGCGGCACGGTTGAACTATCGACCCAACATGGCCGCGCGGTCACTGGTGAGCCGACGGATGAACACGTTGGGAGTGACCACGGTGTTTGGCGGGAACCAGTTGAACCTGTATTTTCTTGAGGTGTTTGACGGGATCATGGCTGCTGCCAACCGGCATGACCAGAACATCACGGTGTTCACCTTGGCGGACTGGCAACACATGGATCGGATTTCGCGTTTCTGCGATGGCCGGATAGACGGGATGATACTGGTTGCTCCGATGATTGATCGTGAACTGGTTGGGCAACTTCCCACATCGGTGCCGTTTGTGTCTTTGCATTCAAATGAACCGATTCCCGGCGTGATTGATTTGGAGAGCGACGAGAAGGAAGGATCGTATCAGATGGTGAAGCATCTGATACAGGAAGGGCATCGGCGAATTCTTGTTCTGGTTGGACCTGGGAATCGCACCGGCTCGTCCAGACGTTTGGACGGATATCGGCAGGCCTTGTTGGACTCGGGGATCGGTTTCGATGAGGATCTGGTGATCGAGACCGACTATACCATGGACACCGCCAGGCAGCGTCTACGGGATTGGATGGATGCCCACAGAAGTGAATTGATTCCGGATGCCGTCTTTTGTGTGAACGATTTGGTGGCAGTCGCGTGTATCGAAACGCTTGGAGAATACGGCTACCGGGTTCCGGATGATATTTCGGTGTGTGGATTCGACGACACCCTTGTAGCCCGGACAACGCATCTTTCGTCGGTTCGTCAGCCTCTTGGAGAAATGGGACGCCGGGCAGTGGATATTCTTGTCGAGCAGATCGACGCGCACCTCGCTCAAAACGATCGTATTGAGCGTGAAAGCCGATCGACCATCCTGTTTCCCACTCAGCCGGTTGTTCGGGCTTCAACCCGAAAGACCAAGTCCTGAGTGGACTGATCGATTTGGATATTCCGGCATTAAGAAAAAGGGGTTTTTGCCGATGATAGGAGTCGATGAGGAGACCGTGCTATCGGAAGAGAAACTTGATACAATCGGCAGAAAGGCATTGCCAAAGCAAAAGATGAATAGTTCAATCGCGGCACTTCAGAACAAAGGCTCGTCTGCCCGGGTTACCCTCCCATCAAGCCAATATGCCTGAACAGGACTCTCCAGATTTCATTGTATGCGTTGATTCGAATCCCGTTGTGGTTCGTATCAATGGTAAGGCGAATTATTTGAACTGTTCGCCCGTGAATGATTTTTTCGAGATGATGGTTTCATCCGGTCATCGGGAGTTTCTAGTGGATTTTACTGAATGCCAGGGAATGGACAGTACGTTTCTTGGGGTGTTGGCCGGGGTGGCGTGCAAGACGATGCAGCACAATCCACAAGGATCGGTTATTCTGGCGAATCTGAGTGCCGGTAACAAGCAGTTGATCCGTGGGCTTGGTCTCCACCATCTTCCGACTGTGGTCATCCGCGATGATGTCCCGATGGATTTCAGTCAATGCGAGCAAAAGGTTACCATAAAAGGGCTCGAAGCCGGCACGGAGGCAAGTCCTGAGATGATCCTTGAAGCCCATGAACGATTGATGAAATTGAATCGGGCCAACGAACGCCGGTTTCAGGATGTGGTGAAGTTCCTGCGCCGTGAAGCGAACAGAGAATAGGTGCATATCAGGGCTCATGTGAATGCATCCAGATCAAATCCGGAGACGGAGGATTGGGTAAACGAATTCATTCATCACATTGAGTGGGAACGCAGGATGTCTCCATGCACCGTTCGAAACTATCATGGTGCGCTGAATCGTCTCA
>JAPXRV010000133.1:0-7659 GCA_033813415.1 Opitutales bacterium
CACCTATCCCGTCCGATGCTTGGGTGATGTTGCCGCTGATCTCATGGGTTGTTGCCGATTGCTCTTCAACGGCGGCAGCGATCGTTGTCACCACTGAATCCACATCGCGAATGATCTCGGTGATCTTCTCGATCTGACCCAGTGTGTTGTGACTGGAGGTCTGGATACTATCAATCTGTTGCTTGATTTCATTCGTCGCATCTGCGGTCTGTCGTGCGAGCTCCTTGATCTCATTGGCGACAACGGCAAAGCCTTTCCCCGCATCCCCGGCACTTGCAGCTTCGATCGTGGCATTGAGGGCGAGCAGGTTGGTTTGTGCGGAAATGGCACGGATCACCTCTGTGACTTTGGTGATCTGACCGGCTGCCTGTTCCAGCTGACGCATCTTTTCGGTTGTAATGTTGGCTTCTTTTACGGATTCAGCCGTCATTTCATTTGCCTTGGCAGTGCTGCGTGCGATTTCGAGCACGCTCGAGTTCATTTCCTCGGCGGCAGTTGCCACAACATTGATGTTCGTTGAGTATTCTTCAATAGCAGCCGCAACCCCTGAGATACTGGCGCTGAGTTCTTCGGATGCCGCGGATACTGATCCGGAACGCTGAGTGAGTTCAGAAGCATTGTCAGAGGTCGAAGTGGCGAGTTTGATGAGCTGATCCGACGCTTGTGTTGTCGCATCCGTTGTCTCGGACACCTTTTTGATGATGCCTTGGAGGTTCGCGATGAATGCGTTAAACCAATGGGTGAGCTCACCGACTTCATCCTTTCCCATAGCTGGGAGACGGCGTGTCAGGTCACCTTCGCCCTGTGCGACTTCCTTCAAGCCTTTCACCGCGGCGGACAGGGGGTGGGTGATCACACTTGCCACAAACCATGCCAGGAATACAGACACAATGACTGCCGTAATGATCGCAAAGACCAGAAACGTGACGGTTTTTTTCAAGGTAGCGTTGGCAGTGTTGTAACCTTTTTCCGCATCGTCCATGTTGAGGCTGGTCGCGCGATCCACGAAGTCGCGCATGGTCTCAAAGTCCTGATTCACCTTGCCTGTCGATTGAGCAATTGCTTCGGCCCGTTTTTCCGGATCGCTGTCTTGTCCCAATCGAAGCACCTGACCGGCTGACTCGTTCCATTGGTCATAAGCCTTGCGGAATTGAGGGACCAGGGTCTGCTCTTCATTGTTGGTGATCAATGCCGCATATTTGCCGTAGCGATCGGATGCCTGTTGCTTGTTGTTGTTGAAGGCCTCCACCAAGGCCCTGCTTTCCTTCGTTCCGGGTTCGGTGAAAAGTAGGGTTCTTTCCGCGATGAGGGACTGGTGTAAATCCCGGTCGGCCTCAAGCAGAAACGTGATGGATGCCAATCGGATCTCATAGATGTCGCGCAAAAGGCCCTCTACGCGTGATGTGCTCACGTAACTGATTAGTCCGAGCAGTAGCATGAACAGGATGTTGATGCCAAAACACACGATCAACTTGTTGCGGATTTTCAGGTTTTTGAATGCGTTCATCTTAGTCCATCCTTGAGGTATTAGGGAATGAATTGATTGCTTCCAAATGGCGATAAACCATCGTCCGGTTCAGCGATTCCGGACGATGATCTTCAATCGATGATCGGCATCTGGAAGCATTTCATAAGGGGAATTGCTTCATTAACCAATAACTGAATCCAATCCATGCCATTCTACAACCCGATGGATGCGGATTCTATCATGAACGAGGTTTCAGGGCTCGGTATTTCCGGATTTGAAGATGGATTGCCCATTCAAGGGATGTCCTGTTCCGGTATTGGGTTGGATCAGTCCAGGGTCTGGCGGTAGCGGAGGAGTCCAAGCATGAGGCTCACGCAGAGGAAGATGGCGATTGGGATCATCTCGGGTGCGACATCCGGCCAGGTGTTGCCTTTCAGGATGATTCCACGGATGACGCGCAGGAAATGAGTCAGCGGAAGCACGGACCCGATCGCCTGCGCCCACCCGGGCATGCCACGGAATGGAAACATGAATCCTGATAGCAGAAGGGATGGGAGGAAAAAGAAGAAGGTCATCTGAACCGCTTGAAGTTGGTTGCGGGCAAAGGTCGAGAAGGTGATGCCCACGCCGAGGTTGGCCAGAATAAAGACCATAGTGCACGCGAGCAGCAGCCACGGACTTCCCAGAAACGGGACTCTAAACACCCAATGCGCTGCTGTCAGGATGAGCCCCACCTGAATGTAACCTACCAATACATAGGGAACTATCTTGCCGGTGAGTACCTCGAATGGCCGGACGGGTGTGCTCAGCAGGTTTTCCATGGTTCCGCGCTCGCGTTCCCGGGTCATCGCCAGCGCGGTAATCATGACCAGTGTCATGGTGAGGATAACTCCCATCAAGCCGGGAACCACGTTGAAAGTGCTGTCCATTTCGGGGTTGAATGCGGTGTGGATGCGGAGATCCACGGAAGGCTGGGCGTGGTTGGTCTGGGGGAGGGTTCGTCCGATCGTGGATGCGATGGCCCGATCGATCAGTGTGGGAAGGTGGGCGAGGGCATTGCTGGCGGCAGATGGGTCGGTGGCGTCCGCATTGACGAACACAACGGGGCGTAGCCCTTTGACGAGATCGTGTTCGAACTGAGGCGGGATGTGGATGGCAAACTGAACCGATCCCACACGCAATGCTTCATTGGCCGCGCCTTCCGATGCATTCGGCATCGTGATGGTGTAGTAGGCACTGGTCTGAAGGGTGGCGATGATCGCGCGGGACACCGGTCCATGATCTCCATTCACGACGGCCGTGGGAAGATGTTTGGGGTCGCTGTTAATCGCAAAACCGAACAGGATGAGCTGGACGACTGGAATGCCTGCGAGCATGGCAAAGGTGAGTCGATCCCGTTTCATTTGGGTGAATTCCTTCAGGATCACCGCCACAAGGCGACTCCGGCTGAAACGGGGCGGTTTCGGGTTCATGTCGGACGGCGGAATGGGGGGGTGGATTTAGTCGCGAAGTTGTCTTCACTGTGTGACATGAGTCGGATAAAGACTTCCTCTAGTGTGGTTGCTTTGGGTTCCCATTGATGGGTGCTTTCCAGGTGCTTGAGGATGGTGGCTTCCAGCTTATCCGGATCGATGCCGGAAAGGTGGAGGCTGGATCCAAACATGACCGCCTGATCCACGCCGGGCTTGTCCCTGAGCTCACTTGCCCATTGGGGAAGATCCGGTCCGGTAACCCTGAAAGTGTGAAGTCCGGAGTTTTGGATGAGGGCGTTTTTTTCTCCATGGGCCAGCAGTTTGCCATAGGCGATGTAGGCGAGTTGATGGCACCGTTCGGCTTCGTCCATGTAGTGGGTGGTCACCAGAATGGTCATGCCTGCCCGGGCGAGGGTATGGATTTCATCCCAGAACTCGCGTCTGGCTTTCGGGTCAACCCCGGCGGTCGGCTCATCGAGGAGTAACAGGCGCGGTTTGTGGAGCATGCATGCTGCGAGAGCCAAGCGCTGTTTCCAGCCGCCTGACAATGTGCCCGCAAGCTGGTTTGCCCTTCCGCTTAATCCGATGGACTGGAGCGATTGATCGACGGCGTTCTTCCGGTGGCGGATTCCATAGACCCGGGCGACGAAATCCAGGTTCTCCCTTACGGTCAGGTCTTCGTAGTAGCTGAAGCGCTGGGTCATGTAGCCGACATGTTGTTTGATCATGCGGCGTTCCTTGAGGATGTCGTATCCGAGGCAGGTTCCCGATCCCTCATTGGGTTCAAGTAGCCCGCATAGCATGCGGATGAAGGTGGTTTTTCCACTCCCGTTTGGTCCGAGAAACCCAAATACGGTACCTTGGGGAATGCTCATGTCGATGCGATCGACAACGGTCTTGTTCCCGAAGCGTTTCGTCACTCCTTTGACGTCGATTACCAGAGATGCGTTTGGCGATGACGGATTCATGACAAGGAGGGATGGCACTGAATCAGTTACGGTCTGATCGGCTGGCCGGTTTGATTTCCACTTCCACAGGAGATCCCGGATGGAGACGATCCGCGTCCGTTGAAGAAAGGGAGGCCTCGATCATGAATACCAGGCTGTCTTGGGATGTGCGGCTGTAGAGCACGGGTGGCGTGTGTTCGGGTTTGGTTGATACATACCGGACTTCGGCGTGCACCGGTTTCTGCTCGCCGGGTAGATGAAAGCGGATGGAGGATCCGGGAGCGAACTGCGCTACCAGATGATCCGGTGCGTAGAACCTGACGTTGAGCCGGCTTTTGGGTCGAATCATGAACAACGGCTTTCCGGTGCTGATCCATTCTCCGGGCTCCGCATAGGTTTCCTGTATCCATCCCTCATCCGGCGACAGCACACGGGTTTGGTTCAACTGCCACTCCAATGCCGCCTTTTGCTGCATCAGAGCATCGACTTCGGACTCCAGGGATTTGACGGCGTCCGGGCGTTGACCGATTTTGGCGGCGGCGAGACGGTTTTCGAGTGTGCGTAAGGCTTCCTGGCTGCGGGAAAAGTCGCTGGTTGCACGGTTCAGTTCCCGCTCAGAGATTGCGGCTTCGTTGAACAGAGTCTGCGTCCTTTCAAATTCGGCTTTGGCATACGAGTAGGTGGCGGATGCTTCAGCCACCTGTGCCTCAATGATGGCAAGGTTCTCCGGGCGATCTCCCAGTTTTGCGTCTGCGAGACGGTGGCGGGCGGCGCTCACCCGGGCTTCGATCTCTGCCAATTGCGCTTTCTCGATCGTCCCATCGAGTCGGCCGATGAGGTCGCCCGCTTTGACAGGATCTCCCCTCCTGACGGGACGCTCCACCAACTCGCCGCTTCTGGGGCTTGAGACCAACACCCAGTCACATTCCAGGTATCCGGGTATCCTGTTTTCAGAAGGACTTGGTCCGCATGACGAGAACATCATAAGACACGCAATGCAAAGCCCGTAAGTCGGTATCCGCCTTCTTGAGATAAAGTGTTGTCCGTCGGTTTTCATGTCATCTCTGGAGTAACTCGCTATGTGCTCCTCCGGGTCCTCTGATCCGACTCTTGAGGGTCGAGCTGAATGCCTTCGAATATCAGCCGTGCTATCCGGACAGCGATTTCCGATGGCGAGGGACCAAAGCGTTCCATCTGGGTTTGGGTCATGAGTCCGCTGATCGAAGTCAGAAATACGGCGGATATGAACTCAGGATCCGCATCCTCTTTAATGAATCCTGTCTGTTGCCCCTGTCGGATGAGTTTGCCCATAAGCTGTGGCAGGTTGCGGGCCCGTATAGCATCGATTTCCTTGAATATGGCAGGAAAGAACCGCTGAATCTCGCTCAGGAGCCGGCTGTTAATCTTTGAAAGATTGTTGGCGATCGTCGCAAGGTAGCGGTCCCGTTTCTCGGGAAATGCGATTGAGCGGTCGTCCAGGATCGCTTCCACCTGAGTGCGGATGCGACCAGCGAAACGGTTGAGCACGCGCAGAATAAGTTGCTCTTTCCCGGGAATGAGCTGGTAGACCGTGCGCTTGCTCATTCCTATCGAAGCGGCAATTTCATCCATTGTCACCCGGTGCACCCCGGCAGACAGGAAGGTACTCTCCGCTGCGTTCAGCAGCCGCTCTTCCGGTGTGATTCCGGCTTCCTGACCTTGGCTCATGGATGAAAACCTAGGAAACCCTAAGAGGATGTCAAGTTATCTTCCAAAATCAATCGGGCCATCTTGACGTGTTCGCGGATCGGGAGAAATTTCGGGCATGCTCAAACGCCTGAAATACCTGATAGCCGAAGGATTCGTAGTGGTATCCGTCTCGGCTTTTGAGGCTCGTGATCCTGCCACTAAAGGGATCGCGCGCCTCACCTTCCGGGCGTGGAACTCCGAGGGCGGTTGGAATACCTTTGTGGAGACCTACGAAGTAACAGCCGCTGAGGCGGAGGAGTGCTCAGTGGTGTTCTTCAATTACCTGACTTGAGCCCAATTTGTTCCGCAGGGCAAGCCAGGCATAGGTGTCGCGGAAGGTGTCTTCAGCGTTGCGAAAATGGGCTCCAAGCCCGTCGCACGCCCGCTTGTTTGAATAATACCAGAAGTGATTGGCGTAACGATATTTGGTGAGGTTCTCCGAAGCCCAATTGCCCGGAAGGTGTTTCATGATGCGCAGAAATGAGCGAAAGACGGGATTCGGTATTGTCAGGATGGGCCGTTTACGGCCCAGCACGCGGTGGGCGGTTCTTGCCATTTCGAGAATGCTGAGGTTTTCGCCTCCCAGGAAATAGCTCAGGCCGGGAGTTCCTCTCTCCAAAGCGAGCACAATTCCTTCAGCGACATCATCGACATGGGCAACGGAGGTTCCACCATCGCACACGAAGGAAAACGGACCTTTTGCAAAGTCAACCAATGTGGAAGCGGTAACGTTGGCATCATCTCCTGGTCCGTATGTTTCAGCGGGATGCACGACGATGGCCGGTATGCCGACCGAACGCCATGCCAGGATGCACTGTTCGGAGGCTTGTCTTTTGAGTGCTGCGTAGCGGAATCGTGCGGGATCGAGATGAAAAGGTGCTGACTCATCAAGGATCTGATCCGGAGTCGGGCTTCCTCCCAACGCAGCGCCGCTTCCGACGTAGATGAGGCGCGGAATAACGGTTTGGCGACGAATGGCTTCGAGCACATTTGAGGTGCCTCCCATGATAACTGCGTCAAGATCCGCAGAGTTGAGATCCGACCAACTGGAGAGGGAGGCCGCATGGATAACCGCATCGCATCCTTCCATGGCTTCCATCAAAGAGGACAGGTCACGGACGTCGCCAATCGATGGTTCCCATTGCAGTCCTTCGATCCGGTGGGTGCGGCTGCTTTCGCGGAGTAGACAGCGGACGGCATGCCCTCTCGATGTGAGCGATGCCACCACCCGGGACCCTATGAAGCCGTTGCCACCTGTTACGAGTACCTTCATTTGTAATGAAAACAGGCACACTCAGCCGATCATAGATCGTCGCTGAGCGTAGGGGTGCTTCGACAGGGTAATTGGATGGCTTCGATCGATTCGGCGACGGCATTGTCTCCTATGGTGACAATGCATCCGCAGAGCATGATCCGCTTATTGGCGACCGGAAAACGTCGAGGCATTCCATCCAGCATGCGGCCCATCACCGCGTCGATATCGCGACCAAGGACAGAATGGTAGGGTCCGGTCATTCCGGCATCCGTCATATAGGCTGTTCCTCTTGGCAAAATGATGGCGTCGGCTGTCGGAATATGGGTGTGTGTGCCCACAACGAGCGAAACGCGGCCATCGAGGTAGTGACCCATGGCCACTTTTTCAGAGGTGGCTTCGGCATGGATTTCGGTCAGGATCGCATCGCACTGCCCTTTGAGGCTGTCGATCATCCGGTCCGCAGCAAAAAACGGATGATCGGCCTCGATTTTCATGAAATGCCGTCCAAGGACCGTGAAGACTCCGAGCCGGAATCCATCTTTCTCGATGATCAAGGCGTTTCTCCCAGGGCAGGAGGCGGGAAGGTTGGCGGGTCGGCAGACAAACGAAAGGGTCTCGATTTCGTGTTCAAACCCCTTCTGATCCCATACGTGATCACCCAGTGTAATGGCATCCACACCATACCGTTTGATGGATTCAGCGATGGAACGGTTGATTCCGGAACCTCCTGCCGCATTCTCGCCGTTTGCTACAACAAGGTCGATTTGGCGGGAACGGATGGTGTTGGAG
>JAPXRV010000134.1:0-7519 GCA_033813415.1 Opitutales bacterium
CATCGGGCAGGACACAGTAGCCGGTTGTGACCTTGAATCCACCACCATCTTCTGATGCATACACACTCTGGATGGAGCCTTTTCCATGCGTTTTTTCGCCAACCAGTGTGGCTTTTCCCGTGACCTTCAGTGATCCCGCAACTACTTCAGCAGCACTCGCCGAGTAGCCGTTGACGAGAACAACCACAGGTATATCGGGCACATACCTGGGTTGAATCGACTGGAAGCTCCGGTTGTCCTGGTCTCTCTCTCCCCGGGTGGAGAGTAGCCGTTCGCCCCTTTCGAAGAACGGATCCAAGACATCGAGAGCCGCATGAAGAACCCCGCCAGTGTTGTTTCTCAAATCGAGCATGATTCCTTGGGCGGATCGGTGTTCCAGCGTTCGGAGTGCGGATGCAAATTCCCTTCCGGTGTTTTTTCCGAACTGGGTAATCCGGATGTACAGGATGCCCTGTGGAAGCACCTCAATCCTGTCTACCGTAGGGATTTCGACCGATGCTCTTGTCACGGATAAAGAGATGGGAGCATCCACGCCATCCCGCGAAATCACAACTTCCAGTTTACTGCCTGCGGTGCCCCTTATTTTCTCGACGACCGTTTCGAGTGCGAGCCCTGCGACATCCTCTCCGCCAACCATAATGATACGATCGCCGATTTTCATGCCGGCGCGGTCGGCAGGTGAGTGATCGAACACCCGGATGACAACAATTGAAGCCCCGGAGTCCAAGGTAAGTGTGACTCCAATCCCGACATATTCCTGTGCGGTATCGATGTTGAAGTCTCGGAATTCATCCGGAGTATAGACCGTGGAATGCTGATCAACCGCTTCGACGGATGCTGCGAAGTCGGCAGGAGTAAGGTTTCTTGCCCTGTCGGTCCACGGGTCATTGGACAGGCGATCGGATGTTTCCCGGATCAGTGAAAATGGAAAGCGACGGATGGTTGGTGGAGGCTTTCCTTCAGATTTGTATTGCACCAGCTCTCCTGCCCAATGATGGAGAAACACCATGCCTGCGATGATCGAAAGCAAGACGAGAGCTGAAAATGCCCGGGCACGTGAAGATCGGATCAGGTTTCTCTGTGCGTCTGGTTTCATGATTTCGTGATCGCTGTGAAGATCGGAATCAGTGATTGTCCGATAGACTCCTCGAGCGGTGACGCTTCACCTGTCGGATGATATAATGCAGATCGCTTTCTGGACTCAACGTCCCATCGGCCGTGGATGAGGCGGCGAGTAATCCCGGCCAGAGGGACACGGCTAAGACGCGGACATTCGCGAGCCACAACGGACCAATGACAACCCATGCCAGAGGATGAATCGCATGAAAAAGGCATAGCAGGACTCCCGCAATCGTTAACAAACCGGATACCAAAGGACCGGCTGAAGCGATCCAAATGGACTCTGTCAGTGTGAGAGGGGGAGGCGTGTAGCTCGTGTAACCTTTGTTCCATGGACGTATTCCAAAACAGATGATCCGGCCGGAAGATACTTCAGTTGGCATGGGATTCAAACTGCCGATCACGATGTGGCAGTCTTTTTTTCCGAGAATACGTGCGGCAACCCAGTGCCCGGACTCATGCAGTAATACGGCGATAAACTGTCCAGCCACCCATAAAAACCACATGGCGACAAATACCGCAATCAGAACCAGGACCACGGTGTATTTTGAAGCGTCTTCTGCGATGAAGTCGGGGCGCATCCCTGAGGGTGGGGTAGGATCGGCGGATCATCCGGCGGGTGGCGTCCGGGCCACATGTCGGTGTTGGCGTATGGCGGGATGATCAAGTATGGTGGATAGCATCTGTCCGATGGTCAGCCCATGGGCACTGCGGAGCTCGGCGACGGTGGACGCATGCCCGACAAAGACATCCGGCCAGCCAATGCGGCAGACCGGGGTGGTGAACGTGGCGTCCTGGATGGCTTCCTGAACGGCTGATCCGAAGCCTCCCACTTTGACCTGGTCTTCCATCGTCACGATGAGTGATGCCGATGCGCACTGCTTGAGAAGCAGGTTGTGGTCGATTGGTTTAGCGAAACGTGCATCGACCACACCAACCGAAAGCCCCGTGTTTTCTCGAATGAGAGGAGCAAGCATCATCGCTTCTTTTACCATCGGTCCGAGAGCCCAGATTACACAGTCGCTTCCCTCTGCGAGCACTTCCGCCTCTCCAATCCTTAGCATCCGGGGCTCAGCCTTGATAGGCACTCCCTCCGCGTGTCCCCTCGGGTAGCGAATGAACACCGGACCACCCGCGTGGAAGGCGGTGGCAAGCATGTCGCACAGTGCATCTTCATCCCTCGGTTGCATGATCACCGCATTGGGCACGCAGCGAAGGAAAGAAATGTCGAAGAGCCCATGATGGGTTGGCCCGTCGTTAGGGGATAATCCTGCACGGTCCATGCAGAAGACGACATCGAGATTCTGAAGGCAGACGTCGTGAATAATCGGATCGTAGGCTCTCTGCAAAAAGGTCGAATAAATCGCGCAAACCGGCTTGAGCCCACGGGTGGCGGCTCCTGCCGCAAACAGCACGGCGTGCTCTTCCGCGATTCCAACGTCAATGTATTGTTCGCGCAGACTATCCCTGAGGTGGCTCAGTCCTGTTCCGCCGGGCATGGCTCCGGTGATGCCCACAATACGCGGATCCTTCCTGGCATGGCGAACGAGTGCGTGACCAAAGATGTCCTGGTAGCAGGGAGGTAAGGGCTGGTCGGGATGCTTGGATGCTCCGGTTTCGATGTTGAAGGGGCTCACCCCGTGGAATTTCTCCGGTTCATCGAGCGCCACCTCGCAGCCTTTTCCTTTCTGGGTGATGACGTGCAGGAGTACGGGAGCTTCCTCAGCCTTTGCGAACTCGAGAAATGATATCAGTTGATCGATGTTGTGCCCATCGATGGGTCCAAGGTAGCGAAGTCCGAATGTCTCAAATACCGATGATTCAAGGAACATGTCCTTGGTTTCGCGTTTGGCTCTGCTTCCGATTCTGCGCAGGAACTCTCCTCCTGGAATACGATCCAGAAGGTTGCCGACGTCCTCGTTGATGCGGTTGTAAATTGGATTGGTGAGCAGGCGATTGAGGTGCTTGGCAATCGCGCCGACGTTGCGGTCGATGGACCATTCGTTGTCATTCAAAATGATGATCAGCCGTTTGGTGGACTGGCTGATGTTGTTGAGTGCCTCGAATGAGATCCCGCAAGTGAATGCGGCGTCGCCGCAGACTGCCACCACGTGTTCACTTCCACCCATATGATCGCGGGCGTAGGCCATTCCAACCGCGGCCGAAAGCGCCGTCCCCGCATGCCCGGCACCGTAGCAATCGTGCGGACTTTCATCCCTTGAGAGGAAACCGCTCAATCCACCAGTGTTACGTATACGGTTGAAACGATCATCGTTTCGACCAGTCAGGAGCTTATGGATGTAGCCCTGATGCGAAACATCGAAGACAAACCGGTCCTGCGGCGACGAAAAGACCCGATGCATCGCGATGGTCAGTTCGACCACACCCAGATTAGGACCCAGATGGCCTCCGTTGTCAGAAGTCACTTTGAGGATTTCGGAGCGGATGTCGTCTGCGAGGCGGGGCAAATCCTTTGCCGGAAGTGCTTTCAGATCTTCCGGACTACGTATGGTGGAAAGAAGTGACATAGACTGACAGTATTGGCAAGAGGGCTAACCTGCACCGATAGTATGGAGTGATCGGCGTGGTTGATCAGGCCAATGGTTGATTGGATGCCGGCATGTCCGGCATGGGTTCGGTTTGTATCCCTTCCTGTGACTTGCATACTTTTTCAATCCGCAGCTCGGCTTCTCCCAGTCTTTTGCGACAGGTTTCGAGCAGTTGGGTTCCTTTCTCGTATTCGTTGACCAACCCGGACAATGGAATACCTCCACCCTCGAGGGTTTCAACAATCGACTCCAGGCTTTTGAGTGCCTCTTCAAACGAAAGATTACCGATGGATTCGGGATTTGACATGGACATGGTTTTACTCAGTGACTAGGGCATATTGTATCACTTTCAAGCCCCATGTTGGTTTTCTACTCCGAAAACCGGTGGGCAGAAAGCAAAAAACGAAGGAGCACCCTTCAATCCAATCCAGAACAGACATCCCGACTTGAACTCCATAGCCCTGTTTTTCGCTGTCATCATCCTTGCCAAACTGTTCACTGAGTGGGTTCTGAACCGGCTGAACCGGCAGCACATTCACCGATGTGAAGGTCTGGTGCCGGAAGCATTCCGGGATGTGATGACCCAGGACACCTACGAGCAGTCGATCGCCTACTCACTGGACAAGGCCAGACTCGCCGAGATCGAGAGCCTTGTGGACACCGCGTTGTTGTTTCTTCTGCTCTACACCGGGTTGCTGGCCGGACTGTATTCGGGGCTTACCGGATGGATTGGAGACGGATTATGGGCACAGGCCACGGTGATGATCCTGTTGGTGTTGTTTTTGGGAGTGCTGTCATTACCGATGGAGTGGTGGGAGCAGTTCAGGCTCGAAAACCGCTACGGGTTCAACAAGAGCACCTTGAAGCTGTGGGTGAGCGACAAGATTAAAGGCTTTATCCTCACCGTCATAATCGGGCTCCCGATGGTTGCGCTTCTGTTGGCTTTTTTCAACTGGTTTCCGAAGACGTGGTGGATTTGGGGTTTTCTGGTGTTTTTCGCCTTCCAGATGCTGATGGTGATTCTCTATCCCATGCTGATTCTTCCCTTTTTCAACAAACTTGAGCCGCTTCCAGAGGGCGAGTTGAAGGATCGTCTCATGTCGCTTTCGGAGAGAACCGGATTCCGGGCCAAGACCATCCAGGTGATCGATGGCAGCAAACGTTCCGCGCACTCCAATGCGTTCTTCACAGGATTCGGAACTTTCAGGAGGATCGTCCTGTTCGACACCTTGCTTGAGCAATTGACCCCTGCGCAGCTTGAAGGGGTATTGGCTCATGAGATCGGGCATTACAAAAAAGGCCATGTGCCCAAGATGCTGGTGATCTCCGCGCTCACGGGCCTGGCTGCCTTCGCAGTGATCGGTCTTCTTTGCGGAAGCAATTGGTTTATTGAGTCGTTCGGTTTTTCGCTTCATCAGGCTGAAGGATCGCCGCTCAATCTGAGGTTTGTTCCGTCTCTGCTCCTGTTTTCCATTCTCACAGGATACGTAACCTTCTGGTTTGCGCCGCTTGGCAACACAATGTCCCGCAAACATGAGTATGAGGCGGATGCCTATGCCAGCCGGGTCATCGGTGATTCTCAGCCATTGATTCAGGCGTTGCGGAAACTGCATGAAAAGAACCTGAGCAACCTCACCCCTCATCCCTCATACAGTCGCTTCTATTATTCCCACCCAACCCTTCTGGAGAGGGAAGATGCGCTCAATAGTCGCATCATGGAAGGCTGAACTCATGCTCCCCATGGCAAGCATCCACCGGCAGTTGCGTTTCACGGAAACATTGAAGTGGTGGGTGATCTTGTTTGTGGTGTTGTCTGGCCCTCTCACAGGTGCAGAAACTATCGCAATCAAGTCTAAAGAGGATTTTACGGTTTTATCATGGAATCTTTGCAATTACAACCTGTGCGACCGGATGGTGGATGGAAGATTCCGGGAGGGGCATCCGAAGCCTGAAACGGAGAAGGATGCGATCCGGAAAGTGGTGCTGAATCTCCGTCCTCAGGTTTGGTTGGTTCAAGAGATCGGTGGTATGCCATTTCTTCGCGAACTGGCGGATGATCTCAGGAAGGAGGGTTTGGATTATCCTTTCCTCCATGTGGAGGCGGCCGAGGATCCGGATCGAATGCTTGGGGTTCTATCGATGGTTCCTTTCCGCGTGCCTGGGGTCGGCGATCAGGCGGATGCGGTCTGTGGACCCGTGCTGGATGTGAAGCGAGGACTTCTCCGGGTGATCGTGGATGTCGATAAAAGACGGCTCATACTGGCAACGTTTCACCTCAAGAGCAGATTCACGACAGACCCCGACGACCCGAATGGGGCACGTCAGCGGGAGATGGAAGCGCGACGGATACGGGATGTCCTCAGTTGCGATTCTGAGCGCTACCCGGATGCCGCGATCCTGGCGATCGGAGACATTAATGACCACGCATTCAGTCCGCCATATCAACGGTTTGTTCTTCGAAACCGCAGCCCATTGTTCCAGGAACTGCCAGTTGCGGATTCCAACGGAGAAACCTGGACTTATAAAAATCTTAAAAAACGTGTATATGAACAGGTCGATTTTACTTTCTTCTTGAGCCAAACTGCCGATAATAGTGATTGGAGGTCAACTTCGGGTATAGTCGATGGGCCTGAAGTAGAGATTGGTAGTGACCATCGACCAATTTTTGTTGTTTTTCGGTAAAAGTCCTATTTAATCTTGCGTTCCTGAATCATTTCAACTGAGTTACTACTGCGGATTCCGCCTCTGAGCTATGTACGAGGAAAACATACCAATATCTCAAGCCATTCATGTGAGTACTTCTCCGGAACGGATCCGTAATTTCTGCCCGGAATCGAAGAATGCCCACACGATGGCGGCGGCCTTTCACCGTCTGTGCCAGTCGCATACTCATGTGTTTTTGGCAGGACCGGCAGGAAGCGATTTTGAGCTGTGGGCCCGTGAATACGATTGTGCCCGTAGCGGGGGAGAGGAATCCCTGTTGGTTTTGGAACCGGGGATGTTGGAAAAAGGCCGTATCAACGATTTGCTTTCGCTTTGTAATCGCAAGAGCCTTCCGTCTGCTATTCTTGTTGAAGGTTTGGATCGCATGAGGGCCCGTGAACAGGAGGTTCTCAATCACCACCTGAGTGATGGCGAGCCATGGCCGACAGTGTTTTTCTATGCTTTGCCGGATTTTCCGGTGGATGGATCGGTTCCATCCGGGTACCCCGAGTTTTTGGCAAAGCGCGCCCGCGAAGCTTTGTTTGAGATTCCCGCGCTTTCACGGAGGCGTTGTGATATGGCGCATTTCGTTTGGAATCTGATCGAAGAATACTCCCAACGGGTGGGTTGGTCGAAGTTGTCCGCTTTCGATGACGATGCGATTGTTCTGCTGGTGGACTATGGTTGGCCGGGCAACTACACGGAAATCAAGCGTGTGATCCGCCTTTTGGTCCGCACCTGCGAAACGGGTGGAATGGTCACCCGGGACGTTTTGGAAAACGCGATTCTCACCTTGAGCACGTCACCGATCGCCTGAACAAGGTCCTGATCGGATTGTTTTGATATAATTGGGGAACCCCTTGGGGTATCCCTTTTTTTGTGTTGTCTCGGGACCAGGATCGGAGGCGGATCTCGACTGATTCAAAAAAACGACCGCATGAGGGCGTTCTCCCAGCATGCGGTCGTGAAATAAAACAACCTTGATAACAATCAGGCTTTGGAAGCCAGCATTTCGTTGATTGCTGCAGCAGCGCGGCGGCCTTCGCCCATTGCGAGAATCACAGTCGCGGCACCGAGCACGATATCCCCGCCAGCGTAAACACCGTCGATAGAAGTTTTGCAGTTGTCGTCCACGATGATGTTTCCGC
>JAPXRV010000135.1:0-7405 GCA_033813415.1 Opitutales bacterium
ATCCAATTCAAACTGCATAAAAACGCTGGTTAACAAGTTTCTAAGTTATTTCAAAACAGATACTTGCAGCGTTTTTTGCTTTTATCAAACCTTTACTTCCCCTTCGCTATACTTTTCGAGCCGGGTCGAGCTAAGCATCCATATTCCGAATCCGGCGATTAAATTGCACAACAGATCGGGTAGGAAAGGGTCCTTCCAATACGCACTTTCACACTCATCATCCACGTAGAAGGATGAAAAAGAATCACGCGCAAGCCGCGGTCACTGCTTCCCTGTCGACCCATCAATTCCGCCATATAAGCAGATCAGGCATCACTTGGGTGTTTACGCCTTTTTGGCTTCAACGCAAAAGTCCATTAATCACTGACTGGAAAGAATCAGCGAATGATTGGCTCGGGGTTTGCACTCATCCTGGATGAGGCCGATCAGCAAACCTGCTTTTCACCCTAACAAATGGACAAATAATCGGCCTCACAAGGAATCACATTCAGTGGAAATGAAATTCAGGTTTGACCACTGGGATCCCAGATAACGGCCAACACCATTGAGCGAATCCAGCAATAGGTAGTCGGAATATCATTCCCCGATCGCAGTATACTCAAGCGGGTCCGCATCGGCATCCTGTGCCTGAATCTCGATGCGGATCGTTTCACCTGCCCGAACGGATCGATTGCCAGCCGGAATCAACACCGGTGGGTTGTTGGGAGCGAGATACTGGATAGCGCCTAGACCGGGAGGCTGGTGCATCGGTCGTCCGAAGTAATCGGTGAGAATCCAGTCAACGCCGAGCCCCTCTTTCAGTGCGGGAGAACCAGACATGAGGCCTTCGTCGTTGAGGACTCCACCGCCATCGAAGTGTTTTCTCCAGTGAGGGAGGACTACCTTCCTTAGGCGAACCATACGCCATATCCACCCCTTAACGCCATTCGTGCTTGGGATAGCGCGCCTTGAGTTCCTTTTTGACCATTGGGTATGAGGTATGCCAGAAGCCCTCGATATCATCGGTGACCTGCGCCGGACGATGACTCGGAGCCAGAAGCTCATACACCACCGGGATCCGGCTTCCAAGCTTCACCGGCTTGGCATCGTAGAACTGCTGGATGGTCGCCGAAACAATCACTCGCCCGTCGGCCTCATAGCGAACCCTTGCCTGCCTCCCGTTCGAAAGCGCCAACCGATCGGGCGTGATTTCATCCACCATCACCAACTGCTCAGGAAGCAGCCACTCGCGCAGAGCCGGCATGACTTCCCGATCGCGGACATCTTTCTCGCTAAAGGCGCCCATGCACACTTGCTCGATGATGAGCGCCCGCTCCTCCTGCCCGATGGGCTCGATCTCATACTCAGGAAAGTGCTTCGAAACAAGGGTGATCCGCCGGATGAAGCTCTCCTCCTTTTCCCCAAAATGCTTCAGCCGGATTTCTCCTTTGACAATCTCATCCGCCAGCAAAGATGCCGCTTCTCCAGCCGGCACATCCAGGCTTTCATCCTCCTTCAGCACAAGATCACGGAATACGGTCCGGCGTATCCTTCGGACCCGCTTTTGCCAAGGGTCATACTCCACGCCGTCCTTATCCTGGAACCCGTCCGGATAGAGCTCACGCAGCCAATCCAGCTCAACCGCCGTATTCATGCCGAGCATCACCTGAACCTCCCCACCCACGTTCCGTTCCTCGATCTCGGCCGACACAAACAACGGATCCTCGACCAGGCTCTCCCGGCGGCGCACACCCTTGCGCCCATGAACCAACGCGCACCGGAGCGTTCCCTTATCGAGCCGCATCGCAAGATGGTCGGGAAATGCAGTGAGCAGGCATTTGCGCAATCGATCCGCCTCGCCCTCTCCCGCGCCCTCCACTGACAATCCCTGCTGTCTGGCGATCGACAGGAACTGCCGCGCCGCCCGATCAGCCTGGCGGGCAACCTGACCCTGAATCCCCCATTGGCGACAGAATCCGGGATCGAAATCCCGCGAAGCCACCCACTGCCAAGCCTTCAGATCAGCAAGCAGATCCGATTTCAGATCCCGGTCAAGTCCGAGCAGGTTCTCGCGCTCCTCGCGGCGACGTTTGTCCTCCAATGGCAGAATCAAGCTGCGCTCCTGACTCAACGCTGCCGCCACGGTAGCCGCCTGAAGACATCCCGCTTGAGATGCCTCCACAAACAAGCGACTGTAGCGGGGATGCAGGGGAAATGCCGCCAAGGTTCGCCCCAACCTGCTTAGCCCTCCCGACGCATCCAACGCACCAAGATCAGCCAACAACAACCCGGCACGCGCCAGATAGGCCTCCGATGGAGCCTCAAACCACGGAAAATCCCGCAGATCTCCATGTCCCGATGCCTTCAGGGTGATAACCGTTTCCGCCAGATCAAGCCGACGGATCTCAGGCACCTCAAAAGGCGCCTTTGAATCGTGTTCACGCAGACTCCACAATCGTACGCAACGCCCGGGTGCTTCGCGACCAGCCCGGCCTGCGCGCTGGGCCGCACTGGCCTGGCTGATCCCCTGAACCAGCAACGTGTTGATCCCGCGTTGTGGATCGTGCACCGGGATCCGCGCAAGCCCGCTGTCAATCACGACCCGAATGCCGGGAATCGTCAACGAGGTCTCCGCGACGTTGGTCGCCACGATGACCTTCGGCTTCCCGGACGGATCCACTGCCGCATCCTGCTGAGCTGGCGGCAATTCTCCGTGCAAGGGAAGCACGTCAAAAGCCGAGCAGGCGGGGCGGCCACGGATCTCACTGATCGTCCGGCTGATCTCATAAGCACCCGGCATGAAGATCAGCGCACTACCTTCCATGCCCTGCTTTACCAGGCGACACAGCTCATCGGCAGCCCGCTCCCAAACGGGCCTCTGCCGGGAGTCACCACCTCCCCCCGATCCGGCGTATTCCACATCCACCGGATACATCCTGCCCTCCGTCTCGAGAACAACAGTTGGCCGAAGGTATCGGGTAAGATGCTCGCCGGGAAGGGTGGCACTCATCACGCCCAGGATCAGATCCGGGCGCGCGGATTGCTGCAGCATGCAGCATTGGGCCAAGCTTACGTCACTGCTGATGTGGCGCTCATGAAACTCATCAAACAATACAGCGGACACACCCCTTAACCGGGGATCATCCATCATACGCCGCATCAGGATACCCTCCGTTACCATAAGAATGCGGGTGTCCTGACTGGATACATTCTCAAACCGCACCTGATAGCCCACCTCTCCTCCCGGCTGTGAATCACGCTCCCATGCGATACGGCGCGCAAGCATCCGGGCTGCAATCCGGCGAGGCTGCAGAACAATCACCTGTCCGCTCCCCACACACCCTTCGTCCAAAAGCATCTGGGGCACCTGAGTCGATTTACCGGACCCTGTCGGTGCCTGCAAAATAAACCGCCCGCCGGGTTTCACGTCCCGACGCAGCGGCTCCCGGACAGATTCTATGGGCAATGCAATGGACATCCGCGCAAGCATGAAGCTTCACGCCCCTTTGTCCACGCTTCATTCGTCTTCCACCGCAAACGGAGATCCGGCGACCGGATCAACAACGCCCCACGCTTTGGGCCGGCGATAGTAAACCTTCTCAAGAGTCAATCCCCTGGCTGGAGCCGTCACGATCCACTCCGACCTTGCCTTCATTTCGAGTAGACGACCGGCATCTTCAGGGCTGAGCTTACCCCGGCCAACATCGATCAAAACCCCGGCCAGGCTCCGCACCATCTTGTACATAAAACCGTTGGCTTCCGCACGGATCGTGATGAAACGCCCGGACCGCCTCACTTCCAGCTTACGCAAGTGCCTCACCGTCGATGCATAGGGTTTTCCACGGTTTGCGGCAAAACTTGCGAAATCCCGCTCTCCGACAAGCATGGAAGCAGCCGCCTGCATCGCGCCCACATCCAGCTTCACCTTCCCGGTCGACAAGCAATACCGGGTATCCTGTGGCAACGCGAAACCTTCACAGATCCGGTAGCTGTAACACTTACCGACGGCCGATCGACGCGCATCGAAACCGGACGGCACTTCCTGAACACTCAACATCCGCAGGGAATCCGGATACCCCACCTGCATCGCCCGCAGCATGTGCTCCGGAAGGGATTTCCACGCGGCATCAAAATGGAAAACCTGCCCGCGGGCATGCACCCCGGAATCCGTCCTTCCGCTCCCGGAGATCCGGACCGGACGCTCGAAAATCACCTTCAGCCGCCTTTCGATAAAATCCTGCACCGACTTGCCGTTCGGCTGGCTTTGCCAGCCTTCGAAATCGGTGCCATCGTAAGCACAAACCACTCTCCATCGGCGCAAGGGTATGCTGGGTGGAGTCCACCCATCCTCCCCATGAGGTGCTTCAGAAGCCTCCATCGATCCATCCGCCGCATCCGCCATGTCAGGAAACCCGGCTCAGCTATTGGCTATCTGCAACTTCGGCATCCACCGAATCCTGCGGAGCGTCAGAACCGGCTGAATCTTCTTCCTCCCGTGGCAAAAGCGGACGCCGGGGTTTCTTTTCATTTTCCCTCGGATCATCCAGACTCTTACGTTCCTTCAGCTTGCCATCCTCGCCATACAGAAACCCCGTGAAATAACCCTCTCCGGTGTAAAGAGCCGGGAGATTGGATGCATACGGATTCCATGGGCTGTAGGGGCTGACCGAACTGCCATACATCCCATGCGGATTGAACATCGACAGCGGACTGTCCTTGCTCCCGTACTTTCCCCACTCGTTCCAAATGGAATCCGGGTCATTTGCGGGAAGCGTCGTTGAACCAAGAAACACCTTATAGTCCTCTCCGCCATATACGTCGATGCGGGTCGCCGGTTCCTCCCATGCAACAGCGGGAAACACCGCGAAAGCGAATACAACTGCCACAAACCAATTCGTCCAGTATTTCATACGTCCCTCACCATATTCAGGCTTCCATGTCCGTCAACCTACGAAAGTTGGTAGAACCCGCCACGATAATTGGTGAATTCCACTAAATAGAGGGTCAGCCCAACTAACACGGCGCAACACCAAAAGCGCCATCTTACTGAAGGCAAACACCTTAACACAAGTATCCCATATCTGGCATGCATTTTGCAATTGTTCGATCCGATCCTAAGTCAGACACACCATCAACCGCGAAAACCAGACCTATCCAAATCTTCAAATCCACTGCAAAAGATCTCTTTTCCCAAACCTCAATCCGAATCCACTCATGAAAACCCGCCATCTCATCCTGGCATTTACCGGAGCTTCCGCCGCGCTCGCACTCATTGCGAATGCGCCGCAGGGCCTTTCCAATGACATGGATGACCTCTGGCTTCGTGCCACAACCGCAGCCAGGGCAAATGCCGACTGGATTCCGGGTCGAGTGGAAAAACAAGAACGGGTGATCAACAACAAGGGCGGTCTGGAGATCGACAATCAGGTCATACTCGAATTCGGTCGCAGCATGGAAGGGGCGCCTCAAGTGCGGTTGGTATCCTATCTTGCCAACGGCAAAGACGTCACCTCCAAAGCCCGTCGCGAAACCGAAAGAGACGCGATCGCCAGTCTGAGGGAGGACCACGCCAAAGGTGCACAACCTCCCTTTGCCTCCCTCCGACCTGGCGAACAGCTCACCAAGAGCTTCGAAAAGACGGAAGTCTATCGGGAGCGTATCTGCGCCATATTCCGCTTTATCCAGACTGGCGGGGAAAAAGAAATACAGGGGCGGGTCTGGGTCGACTGCGAGAATGGGGACCCCCTTAAGACCGAGGTCGAGTTGATTTCGGCTCCCTTCAGGGACGGAAAATCAACCATCCTGGGATTGAAGCGCACTGCGGATTTCGCCCGCACGGCCAACGGAGCCTTATGCATCATGGCGGAGCGAATCGAAGCCGCGATGCGCACCAACACACTCTTGCACACTTTTGAAGGGGTCATTGAGGACACGCTCAACTACTCCGCTCACTGGAAAGAAACCTGAGCGGGACAGATGAACCCATAGAGTTCCCGTCGAAAGGAAGCGACGGGTAGGAGGAAGAAAACAGGACCGGCAAGCCCCTAAAAGGCTTGCCGGTCTCAATTTCAGTCGGAGCCAGTCCGAAAGAAAGCCACAAAGACGGGCTGTCAGGTGATTCTAAACCCAGCCTTCTTAGCCCGGCTATTATCCAGGGCCAAACCCCTCAACGGTCACTTCGCCTGTATCACGAGCTCCTGCGTCATTCAGGCCGGAGGATACACAAATCCGGGTTTACCGGCCATCCAGAAATCGAAAGTGAGGGTATTCCCAGGCCAATCCTTCAACTCAATGTGTGCGCCGGTGGAGCGCGCGAACGCGATGCCCGCCGCAATATCCCATAAGCGCACGCCGGTCTCATAATAGGCGTCATAGTAACCCGCACCGACGTAAGACACCGAGAGCGCAGCCGTCCCGATCATCCTGACTTTTTTGTATTGGAAAAGTTTGTGGAAAAAGGCCTTCACCGATGCGTCGCTCCGATCCATCTCATGGGGAAATCCGGTGCAAAGACACGCCTTTCCAATGCTATCCGCCCATTTCGGGGTGTGGGGGTGCCCGTTGATGCAGAACGGCAGACCTTCGCCCCCGGTAAACAACTCGTTCCGGTTGAAATCGAGCACAGCACCCACCAAGGCATCCCGCCCCCGCATCAAGGCAATACTCACGCAACAATGTGGAATCGAGCGCTGGTAGTTGAAGGTGCCATCCAGAGGATCCACCACCCAATACGGGTCCTTGCGCTCCAGTAAACCGGGATCACCACCTTCCTCTTCGCCAATGATCGGATAGTCCGTGCGCTCCCGCAGAAACGCGCGGATGCGCCGCTCGGACTCCAAGTCAGCCTGCAGCTTGACATCATGGCTGTCCTCCATGTGAACCTTGCGGTAGCCACTCACCACTTCCTTAAGTGGAACAGCAGCCGTCTCCGCAGCCTCAATCGCAACCCTCAAAAGTGATGCATGATCTTCCATATCCCATTGGTCTATCGCCAATGACCGGATTTGATCAATGCGGAAATACGGAACCTTGAAGTCGCATTCCACTGGCTCGCGAATGATCGTTTCTATTCTGCCAGCCTGGGTGGATTGAACGGACGCTCTTGAATCCATTCCATTTTTCAAAGATTCCCTCTTTGGTCGGAAATCGTTGTTCAAGGAAGAGTATCCAACATTGCTCGCAATGCTCGCTGGATGGTCTTGATCATGAGCTTCGTCGAATGATCTTCTCTCAGGACGATGGCTTCGGCCTACGGCCTCGCCAGAAGTTTTCTTGGATAAACAGGGTTAACCACGAAAGAAGAGGAAAACAATATTCAACCAGTAGAGTAGAGAGTGACGGGCGGCTATCGCAGAGCGATGCCTTTCCCGTCACTCCCCCTCGTCGAACCGGACGTGCGGATTGGAAGATGTCGTTTCACTCGGTA
>JAPXRV010000136.1:0-7359 GCA_033813415.1 Opitutales bacterium
TGACCGATCATCGGTCGGGCCATGGCGGCATAAGTTGAGGGAGAGACCGCAATCGGCCCCGGGATGAACAATTTCACACTCACGGTTGGGAAGACTTGATGATCTTACGGTTGTTATCGCTCAGCGTGATGGTCCGCGGTACCCATGTCCTCGCCTCGGATTCGTCCATCCAGGCAAAGGCCATGATAACCAACAGGTCCCCCAGCATGCCCTTCCGGGCTGCTGCTCCGTTGAGCGAGAAAGTTTTCGAGCCGGCAGGCGCGTGGATGGCATAGGTCTCAAATCGCTCACCGTTGCTGAAGTTGGCAACGAGGATCTTTTCCCCATGAAGCAGCCTCACCTTTTCCATCAATTCGCTGTCGATGGCAAGACTGCCCTCATAATCCATGTGCACCGCGGTTAGCGTTGCGCGCAGGATCTTGGATTTTAACAGTTGAACTTGCATTTGAATTTTCCTTGTATGACAGCCCTGCCCGTCCGGGGATCCGCTAAACCCGCCAAACCTTGGCTTCAAAGCGGAAGATTCAGCCAATCAGCCGTGATGAAGAGTGGTTTTAAACAGCGATTCAATCAAATTCTCAGACAGTTCGAGCAATTTACGGTTGATGTTATATACGATAAGCGTCAAGGCCGAAAAGCCAAGGTGATGGGACTTTTCCTTGGCGCGATGTCCCATCTCTATGGTGCGATCGTGTGGTTGCGCTACGCACTATACGACCATCGGATCTTCCGCAGTCAACCCCTTGGATGCCTTGTGGTCGTGGTCGGAAACCTCACGGTTGGGGGCACCGGCAAAACCCCGATTGTCGAACGGATTGCCCGGACGCTCCGGGATCGCGGCCGCACCGTCGGGATCCTCAGCCGCGGGTACAAGAGCAAGAAGGAACCCGCATGGAAAAAGGGATTGCGCTGGATCACGCATGGAAAAGATCCAGACCCCAAGGTGGTCAGCGATGGCGAGCGGGTGTTGCTCGATTCCACGCTGGCGGGCGATGAACCCTACATGCTCGCCAAAAACCTGCCGGGTGTTGTCGTCGTGGTGGACAAAAACCGCGTCAAAGCAGGAGCCTACGCGATCAAGAAATTCGGAGTGGATACCCTCATTCTGGATGATGGCTTCCAGTATCGTCCGCTCAAAGGCAGACTCAACCTTGTCCTCATCGACAAGACGAATCCTTTTGGCAACGGCCAACTCCTCCCTCGGGGCATTCTCAGGGAATCCATCAACAACATCCGGAGAGCGTCCTACGTCTTCATTACCAAATCCGATGGGCGCGCCGACTCCGAACTGCGCGAGACTATCCTCAGCCACAATCCGGAGGTGGATATCATCGAGTGTACCCACCGTCCCACCCGCCTCTGCAAAGTGGGACAGGAAAACCTCTCGCTTGATCTGGAGTTCCTGCGTGACCTGCCCATCGCCTGCTTCAGCGGCATCGCTGTTCCCGAAAGCTTCGAGCGCTTCCTCCGTCAACTTGGTTCCCGCATCCTCCACAAGGAGCACTTCATCGATCACCATCGTTTCTCGGCATACGAGCTCGATCAACTCTACAGCAAAGCAGCGGCAGCCGGAGCTACCCACATGATCACCACCGAGAAGGATGCAGCCCGGCTCGATCTCGACTTCGTCCCGCCCATAGAAACCTGGTATCTCCGTCTCGAAATCGAGATCTACGAAGGAACGGAAGACTTCGAACAGGCCATCAACCGCATTTGTTTCCCGAAATCCGACCGGCTCGGACCTCAATCCAGATCTTGAAGGCTTTGCGGGTTGCCGACGATCTCAGCTCGCCCGAATGAGCCACTAACGACAAGCTGCCGACCATCGGGAGGCTATTCCCGATCATACTCCGGCTCAATAATCCTCGTTCGTCTTAACGTTCAGAGATTGGGTATCAGGAGCCAGCACCTCATATTCGTAGCCAATGTAGAGGTCCAAATCCGAGATGCTGCTGCGCTGCCACTGCACCCTGCCATTCAGGTGATGCACCAATATCTGAAAACGGTTGTCGAAAGTGTTGAGCAGGAACTTGTAGTCCTCGGCGATCATTCCCAAAATCTTCCGGCGGTATTGCTCGGGATTCTCCACACTCAGTCCGATATCTCCTGCACTGACAATGGTCCGGCCGTCCACTTTGACGTTTTTCGCAAACTTCTGGAGTTTGTCCACAACCACATCCGCATCCTGATCTGCCTTCAACGGTAGCTTGAGTAGCAGCTCACAACTCGAGGTGTCCGATCTGGACGAATAGGACGTGATGGTCACGTCTCCCAGATTTGAAAGCGTGATCGTTTTGCGTTCGAAGATGATTTTGAGGTTATCGATCTTCTTGGCATCTTCGATCATCCCGGTCAGGGTTTTCAGGATCTCACCCGACCGCATCGTCTCATCCCTCGAATCATTGACCAGCGTGACTTCCAGCAATAGATTATCTGCCCGCTTCTTCAGCGTCACTGCAGGCAGCGATGACCCCGCTTCCAGAATCTCAAACGGAGACAGAATATACACGTCTTCGTTATCTTGGGCGAATGCGGAGCTTACACATAGAGCGAACAATAGGGCAGTTGCGCGTTTCATAGGAATCTTTTTGGGAGTGAGGTTTTTTTGTATGATCAGAACGACCAATACTTCATACATCCCAATGGAACCTGATACTCAAGTCCTATTTCCAAATCACCCATTACCGAATAGACAAACGGTGACACGCAACACCCTCATACTCACGCACCCGGACTACTCCTCTTCCGGCTTGCGATCCATCCGCATGGTCTCATCCAGGTAGGTGTTGATATCGCCGAAAAGCGAACGGATCGGACGTGGCAAATGGCGCCCCGCGCAGCGCAAATGCCGGTCGCCCGAGAGATGAGCCCGGAAAACGGTATGAATCTGCTCCAATGGCAGGATCAAATCGGTGTCGATGCGCCTGAGAAGGATCATCCCAAGCCCGAAGCCGACGAGGGATAAGGCCACCACACCCCATGCGCCGGCAGCTCCAAGGTGCCTCGCTGCTTCGTCAGCGCGAAGCATTGCTTCGCGGTTGATCTCAGACAGGTTGAGAACCGCCTCAATCAGTGCGGTTCTGTTCTGAACCGGATCCGCTTGCAGCAAATCTTTGATCGCCGCAATAACCGCAGTCTCGCCTTCCTCCGTGATGTTGTTTTCGGCGATGGACAAAGCAGTAAGAAAGGCTTCCTTGTTTTCTCCGGCGAGGCCATCCGCTGAGGACTCCGCCAATGCAGCCAGCATCCGTTCAGACGCATGTTGGGAGCGACCGTTGTGGTCAATGATAACCTCGATGGCCGGGGCCATTCGGATGAAAGCAAAGACACTTCCCAATGCCATCGCCAAATACGTAAGGATCACAAACCACGCCAGGCTTCGGGTTGAAGAAAATTTCCCCATGGTTCAGACTCCTTTCAGCAGATTCGGAATGGCGGATTCCTCCGATACAATCACCAGATGATCCCCCTCTTTCAATGCTTCTCCCGGAGATGGCTGGACCAAGCGTCCATCGTGCGACCGGCGGATTGCGGCAACCATTACACCGAATCTCTTAGGTAAGGCCAGATCCACCAGGGATTTTCCCACCATTCCGGGTTGCACCCGAATCTCATTCAATTGCAGATCATCCCCAAGCGTGGTCTGAGGAAAAACATCCCGATAGATCAGACGCTGGGCAAACCGTTTCCCGAATTCCTTTTCGGGATTGATCACCTGATGAGCCCCGACCAACCGGAGGATGCGTTCATGCATCTGTTGGTTGGCGCGAGCGATCACAAGGGGAGCCCCCATTTGCCTGAGCAGCGCCGTGCAGACAATCGAAGACTCCCGGGACTCTTCCCCGATCGCGCAGACGACAACATCGCGTTTTGCAGGCTGAAGCCGACTGAGCTGCTGTTCATCCGTTGCATCCATCACCAGCGCCTCAGTGACAAACCCGGCGGCCTCCTCCACCAGATCCTTCCTCACATCAATAGCCAACACTTCAGCGCCTTTTTCGGAAAGGGTTCGGGCGAGAGACATTCCGAACTGTCCCAATCCAACGATCATGATCTGCTGTTCCATAGTATTCGAATCTCCTCTTTTTTGTTCCTCAGCTCAGCGGAATCCTGGCGTCCGGACAAGATGGTACGGTATCGACCCTTTGGCGGCTCAGAAGAAGAAACAGGGTCATTGGCCCGACTCTTCCCGCAAACATGGCAAAGACAATGGTCAGTTTCCCGATGTCATCCAGTTGTCCGGTCGCTCCTGTGGACAAACCAACCGTCCCAAGCGCCGAGGTGGCTTCAAAAACAAGATCCCGGGCCGAAATCGATTGGGTCACCTCCAAAAAGAAAACCACCGACATCCACAGAAGAATACCGGACATCACGATGGTGATCGCCCGATAGACCGTTCGAGGGGTGATCCTACGGTTGTGAACCACAATCTCGCTTCGGTGCATGATATCCGTCCAAAACGCCACCGCCAACACCGCCACAGTGGTGGTTTTGATCCCTCCGGCGGTACCACCGGGGCTCCCCCCAACGAACATGAAGATGAGCATCAGAAGATAGGTCGGGTGGGAGATCGGGGCAATATCCACTGAGTTGAAGCCGGCTGTTCGGAGCGTAACGGACTGGAACCAGGCGTGATGCAGCTTATCGAAGAATCCGAAGTTACTGAGCACGCCCTCCCATTCAAACACGAGAATACCGATCCATCCCAAAATGAGGAAGGCTGCCGTTGTGATAAGTGCGAGTTTCGCTGCAATCGGGATTCGCTTCCCTCCGATCCAATGGGGAATCATCAGGCAGGTCGCGGGAGCCAAGCCGCCTGCCATGATCAGAAAACCCACCATGTGAAGAACAAGCGGTTCGTGGGCATATCCCACCAAACTGTCAGTTTGCAGGGCAAACCCCGCATTGCAGAACGCCGAAATGGACGTGAATACTCCCCGCCAGAGCGCATCTGGCAATGAATCACCCAGCTTTAGAAACAAGAAAAACAATCCCGCTGATCCGACCAGTTCTGTCCATAAAGTAAAACGGAAAACCGTCGCGAGCGAGACAATCAGGTCACTGTGTCCCGCATGGGCCAGAGATCCCATCACCCGCTCCTGTCGCAGGCTCAACCGCTGACCGAGCAAGTGCATCGCCAGCGTCGTGAGGGTCATAATCCCCAATCCTCCGATTTGGATCAACCCAAGGATCACGCCTTGACCCATACCTGAGAAAAAACCGGGCGTATCCTGAACAACCAGACCGGTTACACACACCGCACTGATCGAGGTAAAAAGGGCATCTACCGGTCGGAGCGCAACACCCATCGCCGAACACCATGGCTGACACAACACAAATGCCCCTACAACGCCGATGAACAGAAACGAACCCATCAACAGTCTGGCAGGGTTGTCGAGAAATGATTCCAACCACCCGCCATGCAGTCCATCCGCAAGCCGATCCCTTTCAAGCACCTTCAGGATCAAAACCATGCCAGCAATCAGGAGAACCAATAACCAGCCCCCGCTGAGCTTTCCGGAAAATATAACTCCACCCAGCAACAAACAAACAAACGCATAGGCTACCCCAAGTGCCCTCCCGGAGAAGACCGGCCGAGCGTGAAGGCCCCAAAAGAACAAGACGGGGTAGCTCAAGCCCAAAATCCACAGAGGAATCGTCTGTCCCCCTTCCTGCAAGAGTCCCAACAAAAGAAACGAGCCCATAACAGATCCGAACCAGCCATTCGAGCGCTCCAGCCAATCCAAGGGAGTGGAGGAATCCTTTTTACCGGTGACTCCGCAGTCCAGCGTCCACAACCCAAAGACTACCCACACCCAAAGAGCACCGGCTATCAGAAATGAAGGCGGTGCCTTCAACAGCAACGGCAATGCCAGGTAAAACACGATCCCACTCGATGCCGTTAGGCACACTTTTGACGAAACCGGCCAAACCCGGATCATCCATCCCCCGAAAACCATCAACGCAGAGGCGATGACGGGCATCATCGCGGCCGACTGCAGTTCGAATCCGCCGGAAATCATCGCATACAACGCCAACGGAAGCCCACTTGCACCCCAGATCGCACCTTGGAACCGGGATGCGATGGCATGTGCCCGCTGATGGCCCTTTATCATTTACGATCAATGATAAGCGGTTCCTCAAAAACCAAAGTTCACCTCATTCTGCTGACAAAATCCCGGCCTTTTTCTCAGAAGATACACTGGATAGACGCGGCCCCCTGACCTTCACCACTTCGGATGCAAGGTAGTTGCCCCAGCGGGCCGCCTTGACCGGCGCAAACCCATGGGCCAACCCATACAGGACCCCACCGGCAAAGGCATCTCCCGCCCCAACCGTGTCAATCGCATCCGCCGCGAACCCGGGAACAGGCACCACTTTCCCCTCGTCCACCACCAGGCATCCCTCTTTGCCGTCCGTAATAAAAGCCCGTCTCACAAGAGAGGAAAGCAGCTCTGCACAATCCCGGAGCGAATCCTGTCCACAGAACGCACGGGCTTCGTCCGCGTTACAAAACATCAAATCGCAATGCTCCCGAAGCAGCCCCCTGAAGTCCGCCGCAAACAGGTTCACCAGGAAGCGGTCAGAAAACGTAAAGGCACGGATCGCACCACATTTTCCGGCCGACTCGAGCGCCTTCAGGCTCGCTGCACGTGTGGCATCTCCCGACCAGAGGTAGCCTTCCACATAGCATATCTGGCAACGGGCCACCGCTTCTGGATCGATATCGTCCGCTCCAAGCAGAATCGATACTCCAAGGTGGGTGCACATCGTCCGCTCCGCATCTGGGGTCGTCAGGATGATACTGGTGCCGGTCGGCCCGTCCGCCAGTGCCGTGGGCCGGGCATCATACTCCAGCCCGGATGCCCGCATGTCTGCTCCATAGAGCGCGCCATGCGCATCCTCCGAAACTTTGCCCACAAAAATACCGGATCCACCGCTCTGAGCCACTGCAATCGCCGTGTTGGCCGCAGACCCACCACACTTGGGATGCAGCGTCTGCCGCTTGAGGTCATTCAGCAACAGCCCCCTTCTATCGGTATCCACCAGAGTCATCCCGCCTTTAGCAAGGCTATGGCGTTCCAGGAACGCATCGTCAACCGTCGCCGGAATGTCCACCAGCGCATTACCGACCGCGTAAACATCAAGGAGTTTTCCCGGGTTCGTTTTCATGACATATGACAATCCACTCCTATACCGTTTCATCAATGACAAAATTCGCGACCGCCGCGCAAATTGGAACGAATTCTGCCTTCTCCAGTTGACAGCTCATCAGAATAGGTTCTACTGGGCATTAGTTCTTTCTCAGATCTTTCATGTGGGTGATGGAGCAAGGTTCCATCTGTTACTGACCCGAAT
>JAPXRV010000137.1:0-7290 GCA_033813415.1 Opitutales bacterium
GATGTTTTAGCCGTTTTTCCCCCTGATTTTCTCGCCTAAGTCTTTGTTTATCAGGGATAAATGGCGGAGAGAGGGGGATTCGAACCCCCGATACGGTTTTACCCGTATACCGGTTTAGCAAACCAGCGCATTAGGCCACTCTGCCATCTCTCCACTCATCGAGAACCCAGCGATCACTCGATGGGATCCAATAAAGGGCGAGACTAAACGGGTTTTCGAACGGGAATCAACCCCTTAATCGCGAACCTTGCCATTTTTGAAGAGAGGACCACACTTCCGGTCTTGCATGAATCGCATTTCTCCAGCCTTTCCCGTCCGGCCGGCTATCGCAGACAGCCTTGGCGCACTCACCAATCCACAAGGCCTGCTTGACTACGAGACGTTTACGCGCGCGGCACTCTATGATCCGGAATGGGGCTACTACCGCCGGAAGGCACCGCGGGTCGGAAAATCCGATGCGGCGGATTTTTACACCTCATCCAGCCACACGCTGGTTTTCCCGCTGTTGCTGATCGATGCATGCAAGCACCTGCTGGAAGTCGACGACCTGAGGGACTACCACTGGGTGGAAATCGGAGCGGAAGACCATCCGATCATGGACGCCACGCATGCCGAACAGTTCGCATCCTGCAGCACGTTACGGCTGGATGACGCGGTGGAGCTTCTTGAGCCCTGCATCGTCATGTCGAACGAGCTGCTGGATGCCCAGCCCTTCCAACGCTGGGTTTACCTCGATGGGCAATGGAGGCCCATCCGGATTCTGCTCGAGAACGATAGCCTGTGCGAATGCATCGTTCCGGAATCCTTGAGCGATTCGGAAGCCACGATCCTCAAGCGGCTACCGGATACCGCCCCGGAAGGCTACCGCGTGGATGTTTCGCTTGAGGCCGAGCAGCTCCTCACCCGCATCCTGAAAGACTTTCAATCCGGCCTGTTCCTGACCATTGACTACGGAAAACCATGGGAGGCAATCCTCACGGAGTGCCCGAAAGGAACCGCCCGCGCTTACCAGGGGCATGCGCAGAATCCGGACATTCTCAAGGACCCGGGGGAGCAGGACCTCACCTGCGACGTGTGCTGGGACTTTGTCATCGATGCCCTCGAGAGCGAGGGCTTTGAGAAACCGAAGCTCAACCGTCAGGAATCTTTTTTCATGCGGCAAGCGCCGGATGCAATCCGCTCGATCGTGACCCGCCCGTCGAACCTGACGGACCCGCTGAAGGGACAGCTACTGGAGCTGATTTCGCCAACTCATTTCGGGTCACGTTTCCAAGTGTTGAGTACAACAAAAAAGCAGTGCCGGAACCATTAGTCCGACACTGCTTTCTACGAAACAACCCATCAGGAAAGCGCTGCAAACGACTCTTTGAGCGCCGGATACAATCCCTTATAGACGGGGAACAAACGGTTGTAGGCAGCCGTGTTGGGTCCGGGGAGCGTTTCACCGGTCTCCCGGATCAGCGCACCACAGGCGGCTTCCACTCCCGGATACCATCCGGCTCCGACCATCGCGAGGATAGCTGCCCCGAAGGCACCGCCTTCGGACGCGTTCACCGTCACGATGCTGCTCTCGAAGTTGTCGGCCAGAATCTGCCTCCACAACGGAGAACGTGCACCGCCGCCGGCCACAATGACCTTCTCGATCGGCACACCCAGCTTCCGGATCATTTCCATTCCTTCGCGCAAACCGAACGTCACCCCTTCGAGCACGGCGCGAGCCATATGCCCGCGACCATGCCGAATCGTGAGCCCAATCCAACCCCCTCTCGCAAGAGGATCCGGATGGGGCATACGCTCGCCAGTCAGGTAGGGCAGGAACAGCAACCCCTCCGCTCCTGCCCCGACCTTTTCGGCTTCTGCGTCGAGAACACGAAAATCTGCTCCGAAGCCCAGACGGTCTCCAAACCATTGGTAGGATCCCGCACAGGACAACTGCACTCCCATGTAGTGCCACTTCCCGGGGACAGCCGCACAGAAAGCGTGCAAGCGTCCTTCCGGCTCAGGCTCGAATTGATCGGCCTGGGCAAATACAACTCCACTGGTTCCCAGCGAACACGCGACCAGCCCTTGCTTGACCACGCCCGAGCCAACTGCCCCGGCTGCCTGGTCGCCCGCTCCAGCCACAATCTTCACATCCGCGCGGAACCCGAAACGCTTCGCGAGCTCAGCGTTCAATGTTCCCGTCACGTCCGGAGATTCGTGGACCTTGCCGAGCATGGAAGGCTTGACGCCACAGGCCGCCAACATGGTCTGCGACCAGTTTCTGGCACCCACGTCGAGCAGGGACATCCCGGAGGCATCGCTCACGTCCGTGGCGAACACGCCGGACAAACGGTAGCGGATGAAATCCTTCGGAAGAAGGATTTTGTCCACCCGCGCCCACACTTCCGGCTCGTTCTTCTGCACCCAAAGGATCTTGGGAGCGGTGAAGCCCGTCAGCACGGGATTTCCGGTGATGCGCAACACCTCCTGGGCACCCACCCGCTGGGTGAGTGCAGCACATTCGGCGCTGGTCCGCTGGTCATTCCACATGATACAGGGACGGAGCACGCGTCCGGCGGCATCCAGCAGCACCAGACCATGCATCTGCCCTGTCAAACCAATCGCTTCGATGGAAGCCGGATCACAGGCCTTCGAGATCTCCTCCAGACAGTGCAGGGTAGCCTTCCACCAATCTTCGGGATCCGATTCAGCCCAGAGCGGATGGGGTGTCTTGAAATTGTAGGTCGGACCGACCTTGAACACCACATCGCCCTGACGGTTGACCACCACCGCTTTCGCGGATGAGGTCCCAATGTCTATGCCGATGGAGAGCGACATCACATGTAATCGTTGAGGATGTTCTCAAGCATTTCCTGACGGCCACTTGCGAGAACCGGCTCAGGATGCGAAAGGGCATATGCGGAGAGGGATTCCAAGGTTGCGGTCTTGTCTTCCACGGTCTTGCCCACTCCACTGTCGAAGGTTGCATAACGGGCCTTGACAAACTCTTCGAAACGACCATCCGCCTGAATCGCAGCCGCAATCTTGAGGCCACGTGCGAAGGCATCCATACCACCGATGTGAGCGTGGAACAGATCCACCGGCTCGTGGGATTCGCGGCGGCGCTTGGCGTCGAAGTTCAGACCACCGGTAGTGAAGCCGCCCATTCCGAGAACGATCAGCATCACTTCAACGTTGGTGTAAAGGTTGGTCGGGAACTGGTCGGTATCCCATCCGATGAGCTCATCCCCACGGTTCGCATCGATGCTGCCCAGTGCGCCTGCGTTGGCGGCCACGGTCAGTTCGTGGAACATGGTGTGCCCCGCGAGCGTGGCGTGGTTGGTCTCGATGTTGAGTTTGAAGTCATTCAATAGACCGTATTCACGCAGGAAGTTGAGGCATGCAGCCGAGTCACTGTCGTATTGGTGAGTGGTCGGTTCACGCGGCTTCGGTTCGATGTAGAACTGGCCCTTGAAGCCGATCTTCTGCTTATAGTCCACCGCCATGTGCAGCAAATGGGCCAAATGATCCAGCTCACGCTTCATGTCGGTGTTCCAAAGGGTGGAGTAACCTTCACGGCCTCCCCAGAACGTATAGCCCAAACCACCCAGACGGTGGGTTGCGTCCATAGCGGCCTTAACCTGTGCTGCCGCATATGCATAGACATCGGCATTCGGCGAGGTACCCGCACCCTGCGAGAAACGCGGATGGGAGAACAGACATGCGGTTCCCCAGAGCAACTTCTTGCCGGTTTCCTTCTGCTTTGCGGCCAGCTTATCGACCACCTTCTCGAGGGCTGCGTTTGACTTGGCCAAGTCATTCAGCTCAGGAGCGATGTCACGGTCGTGGAAGCACCAGAAATCGATTCCGATCTTGTCGAGGAATTCGAAGAACACGTCCACGCGCTTGATGGCGTTTTCAACCGAAAGACTGCCGTCATCCCAAGGCATCAGCGCCGTGCCGCCACCGAATGGATCGGACAGAACGCCACGCATCACGTGCCAGTAAGGAGCGGCGAAGCGCAGGTGCTCGGCCATGGTCTTTCCAGCCACCACTTCAGAAGCGTTGTACTGTTTGAATGCCAGCGGATTGCGACTCTTCGGGCCTTCGTAGGCGATTTTTGGAACGTCAGGAAAATAACTTGTGCTCATATGATTCGGGATAGATGGATAATGGATCAGGGGTTAATGAGTCCTGGTTTGGCCATACGGCCACAGACAGAACTCCGATAATGAAGTGGAGTATAGCTTAAATCGTCGTGCATCGAAAGCGCATTTTGCGGATTTCTGTTGTGTTTTTGCGCCAAACCACTGAAAGTCTATCCCGTGAAGAGCAACCGTGTCGCCCTTGTTCTCTCCGAGATCAACACCTACCGGCTTATACCGGGGATCCACCGTATTGCGGCCTTGGGACGGGACTACTGGCTGATCGACATATACCGTCCATTGGATGAGCTCAAGCAGCTGCTGAAGCAATGGAAACCGGTCGGACTGATCCTCGAATGGATGCCGGAGGTATCCCCCGAATTGCTGGATCTTGGTATTCCGACTGTCGTGTCGGTCAAGAACATGGAGCCTGGCGGACCGCCAAGTGTCGATGTGGACGATGACCGGGTGGGCCAACTGGCAGCCCACCACCTGATTGGGCTGGATCTGCGGCATTTCGCATTTCTCGGGGAGCCCATGCCCTATGCACATGAACGCTGCGATGCCTTCTCCCGAACGCTTCGCGAACACGGGTTTGACTGTGAGGTGTACTTCGAGCCACCACGGGCTCACCGGAAATACATCGAACATTGGCATGAGTCTGATTCCCGGTTGATCCGCTGGTTGAAGGCGCTTCCCAAACCCGTAGGCATCTTCGCCGCCCACGACCCATCCGGCCGCCTGCTTGCCGAATGCTGTCACCAGATCGGAATCCTCATTCCGGATCAGGTCGCGATTATCGGCGCCAACAACGACCATCATGTCTGCGGAATGACCTACCCGCCACTTTCGAGTATCGAAATCCCATGGGACATGATCGGCTACGAAAGCGCCAAACTCATGGAAGAGATCCTGCGCGACAAATCGTCTTCACGTCTATCCCGCCCGCCACTTCTCATTCCGCCGACACGGGTGGTTTCCCGCCGCTCCAGCGACTTCCTCTCAGTGTCGAGCCCGGTGCTTTCGCGTGCCCTCGAATACATCCGCGAGAATGCGACCGAAGGAATCACAGTTAAAGACGTGATCGATACCCTGCACGTCTCGCGGCGGTCGCTCGAGCGCGAAATCCGCCAGATGCTCAACCGGAGCCTCCACGAGGAGATCATCCGGCAGCGAATCGAGCACGCCAAACGCCTGCTGGCGCATCAGGATATCCCAATCGACGAAGTGGCCGAGTTGAGCGGCTTTTCAAGAGTTGAACGGCTCAGCGTCAATTTCCGCAATTTGGAGCAGTGCACCCCAAGCGCGTTCCGACGGATGTCGCGAACCGGATCTCCAGTTGGGACCAGAACATGAGAACCGGTCTCGCTTTACTCAAAAGCCCTCTGGTGTTAGGTTCTAGAAAACTGAACGCATACCCACACCAAAATCCCCCCATGAAGCTCATCCGTTCCCTTATCGTTTGCATTCTTCTTCTACCCGCAGCACTCAGTGCCCGCACTATTGTCGACGCTCATGGGCCACTGCACATCGATGGCCCAAACATCAAGGACCAGTACGGACGCGTCGTGCAGCTCCAGGGGATGAGCTTTTTCTGGCACCAGTGGGAAAACTCGGCCGCCTACTGGAACCGGGATGTGATCCGCTGGCTAAGAGAAGATTGGAAACTGCCGATCGTGAGAGGAGCGGTCGGTGTGAATCCCGGGGATTGCTGCGACTACCTCGGGGATCCCGTCAGCGCCATGAATGCAATCACGCGACTAATCGATGCCTGTGTGGCTGAAGGAATCTACGTCATTGTGGACTGGCATTCCCATCACCTGCTTCCCGATGAAGCCACCACCTTTTTCGATGCGATCGCCAGTCGCTATGGCGACACCCCCAACATCATCTACGAGATCTTCAACGAACCGGTGGAATACGATTGGAGCAACCAGATCAAGCCCTACGCCGAGCAGATCATAACCACGATCCGCACCCATGCTCCAAACGCGATCATTGCAGTCGGAACCCCCAACTGGGATCAGCGCGTTTCCCATGCGGCTGCCGATCCGATCACCCAGGACAGCTTGGGGCATCCGGCTCACAACATCGCATACGTCATGCACTTCTATGCTGGCGACCCCAACCATGCGCTTGACGGCAGTGGATACGTTAACCTGAGAGCGGAAACTGAGGCTGCGCTGAACAACGGGTTGTGCGTGATCGTCACCGAAGCCGGGGCAGTTGGGACAAGCGCCGGACCCAACAATGTGATCAACTGGCCGGAGTGGGACCGTTACGTCGAGTGGATGGATTCCAAGTCCATCACATGGCTGCAATGGTCCCTGAGCATCAAAAACGAAAAGGGAAGCGTCCTTTATCCATCCGCCAGCTTGGCCGGATCCTGGAGGGAATCCGATCTCACCCCTGAGGGACGGCGTATGCGTGAGTATTTCCGCAACACCGTCACCATCCCGGATGATCCAATCTCCTCGCAACTGCTGGATCGGGACATGGTCGCCATCAGCCACGCCGGTGGTGCGGCCTCCTTCGCAATTACCGCAAACCTCCCTTGGACGATCACCGGACACGAAAACATCCCCGGGCTCCATCTTTCCGCTACATCCGGAACCACGGCGGGAATCGTTACCGTGCAATTGACCCCGAGTCCGGGCCTCGACCGGACCATTGAGTTGTCGGTATCCGCCATCCGCCTGGGAGGAGATCCCATGACACAAAGACTGGTGGTCGAACAACGCGCCGTCCCCCTCGCGAAAACCACGCTTTTCCGATTCCACCGGAGCGACAACTCCAGTCACTTCTTCACGGCCAACCCGGACGAACGGGATTCCATCCTGGCCAATCTTCCGTCCAACGTCTGGACCCTTGAGGGACGCTCCCATCAGGTGATCGCCAATGAAACACCGCTGAGCAGACCAGTCTACCGCCTCTACAACCGGCTGGCGGGCAGCCACTTCTACACCATGTCCCGCGCCGAACTCGATCAGGTGCTCGCGACAATGGGTGACTTTTTCACGCTCGAAGGAGTGGCGTTTTTCGCCTTGGACGCGCCTCATCAGGGGGCCCTGCCGGTTTACCGGTTCTATTCAAGCCCGACCGCATCGCACTTCTTCACCATCAGTGAGGCTGAGAAGCAATGGATCATCGACAACATCGATCC
>JAPXRV010000138.1:0-7185 GCA_033813415.1 Opitutales bacterium
AGATCGTCGAGATCATCAACAACATCGCTGCTCAGACCAACCTCCTTGCACTCAATGCCACCATCGAAGCCGCAAGTGCGGGTGATGCGGGCAAGGGCTTTGCGGTGGTAGCAAACGAAGTCAAGGAACTTGCCCGGCAAAGCGCTCAAGCCACCGAACAGATCAGCCGACAGATCGAACAAATGCAGCGCAGCACACAGACATCTATCCAGACGATCGAGTCCATCACGGCGATCATCGAAGAGGTCAATCAAATCGCGGTGACCATTGCAGCCGCAGTTGAGCAGCAGTCGGTAACGACCAATGAAATATCCAAGAGCCTCAGCAACGTTTCCGGGTCTGTGAACCATCTGGCGATCAACATCCAACAATCCGCAGAGGGAGCCAACGAGGTATCTGAGAACATACAGGAAGTAAGCCAGTCGGCCCAGCAATCGGCGGAGGGTGTTAACCACACCAGTATGGCAGCAACCGAATTGACTCAGATTGCCGAACGCCTCCGAGACCTTGTCTCGCAATTCAAGGTCTGATTCTTCACCAATCTTTGGATGAACAAAAGGACGGGAGCTTCTTCCCGTCCTTTTGTTTTGCAACAGAACCCACCGGACTCTTGAATGTTCCGGCTTAACGTGGAAGTCAGCATCCCACCTCCAACGCATGCCCACACCAGAGCCCACACATCTGTATTCCCATTATGCGATGGCGACCCGGTTCTCGATCCGGATTCATCATTCTGACAAGATCTACGCCGCGCAGTTTGCGCAAGCGATCTTCGAACAGATTGATGCGCTCGAAAACACGCTCAGCCGCTTTGTCGAACACAGCGAGGTCAGTCGTTTCAACCGATGGCCGCCTGAAAAACCGTTCTTCGCATCCGATGAAGTCTTCCGATGCATCGAACTCGCCGAGTCCGTCCGGGTATTGAGCGGAGGAGCCTTTGACATTTGCCTCAGGCAAGGCTTTCCAGCGAACCCTTCGGACCAGCCACGAGTCGTTCTGGATCATTCATCTCAAGCCATCACCCGAACACACGAATTTGTCAAAGTTGACTTGGGGGGCATTGGAAAGGGTATGGCTATGGAATCGGTTCGCGGAATCGCCGATGAATGGGAGATCGCCGACTGGATCGCACACGGAGGATTCAGCTCGGTCTTGGCGATGGGATCCGCCAACGAGGATCAGCAGGGATGGCCCGTCAGGCTGGCAGGGAACACGACCCGGACCCTCCATCTTGTCGATCAGGCGATCGGAGCATCGGGAACGGAAGAAAAAGGCACTCACATCTTCGATCCCAGATCCGGAAAGGCAGAAACCCTCCATTCACGGATTTGGGTCGTCGGCCCAAATGCAGCCATCGCGGACGCGCTTTCCACTGCGTTCATGCTCCTGGACGAGGCAACCATACGAAACATGCTGGAACACTATGCGTCCTACGCATGCATCATCGACTCGCCGGCGGTCCATGCAGCCGACCCATCAATCCTCCGTTCACGCGAAATTGATATCGACCACTCTCTACACCTTGCCTAGCTTTCATTGCTCGTGAAAGACTCAGATTCCATTCTAACCGTCACACTGGGTGACAGATCCTACCCGATTCACATTGGACGCAATGAAACAACGGGCCTGACACACACACTTGAACGCATCCGCGACCAAAAACGATCATGCGCTGTGATAACCGACTCCACCGTCGAGCTGGTTCAAAGTGCCTTTATTAACGATTTGTTTCACGATATCCCAAGGATCGCCATCCCGGCCGGAGAATCCAGCAAAAATCTATCCCAACTGGAACAGGTTTTGGAGTTCCTTGCGGAACACCGGCTTAACCGGCAATCACTGATATTTGCAGTCGGAGGAGGCGTGGTTGGGGATTTGGCGGGATTCGCCGCGGCATGTTACATGCGCGGGATAGATTTCATTCAGGTTCCAACCACCTTGCTTGCGATGGTTGACAGTTCGGTCGGAGGAAAAACCGGAGTGAACCTCGCTTCTGGCAAGAATCTGGTTGGCGCCTTTCTGCAGCCGCAAGCAGTGTTCATCGACACCCTCCGGCTCGACACTCTCGACAAAAGGGAGTTCGCGGCGGGGATGGCTGAGATCATTAAAGCGGGCCTTCTCGCGGATCGTGAGCTTTTCGAAAAGCTGGAGCAAAAGCCAGTCACCTCTTCCAATGACCCGAATCTGGTGCAGATCATCCGGAGAGCGTGTTCGATAAAAGCGCAGATTGTGTCTGCGGATGAGCGCGAGTCTACTGCATCCGGAGGTCGGGCACTTCTTAATCTGGGGCACACTTTCGGCCATGCAATCGAGAATGTAACAGGTTACCAAGGCGTCCTTCATGGAGAGGGCGTATCCATTGGAACCGTGATGGCAGCAGATCTCTCCGCCATGATGGGCCTGATTTCCCCTGGCGACTCGCAACGGATCGCCGCAGTGTTCGCCGCCAACGGGCTTCCAACACGGCTACCCACCGCAATCCCAGCCGCCAAACTATTGGATGCAATGGGACGGGACAAAAAGAACCGGGACGGCCTGCTTCGGTTTGTTGTGCTTTCATCCATCGGCGAAGCGATCACGCATGACAATGTGCCAGTCGATCTTGTCATGAAGGCTTTGTCCAACGGAGGTGCCACATGAATCACCGGTATCAACCGGAGGTCCGGATCTTTTGTTCGTTGTTCGTCGTCCTCGTCGCGCTCCGTATCCTCTATGCGATCCTGTTCCCTTTTGATCTGTCAGGAGACGAAGCCTACTACTGGGATTGGGGTCGATCCCTATCATGGGGTTACTTCAGCAAGCCGCCCTTCATAGCATGGCTGATGGCTTTGGCTGGTTGGATGGGACACAACTCCGACACAGGGCTTAGGATCACGGCCGCTATGCTGGGTTCAGGCTCTGTTCTGATGATGTATCTCCTCGCCTTGAGACTCTTCGGCAGTCGCGCAGCTCTTTGGACCGTGCTGCTGACGATTGCATCACCGGCCAATGTTGCGCTGAACCTCATACTGACGATCGACGCGCCACTCATGTTCTTCTGGCCACTGGCCCTACTGACCTTCCACCTCCAGATCCACGACCGCGACCATCGGACTATCTGGGGATTACTTACGATGACGGCTCTTGGGCTCGGCCTGCTCACGAAACAGATCATGATCGCTTTCCACATCATGATGCTCCTGTATCTCGTGATCACTCCATCGCGGAGAGCGCTGCTCCGGGCATGGGACATTTGGGTGGTTTGGATCGGATCACTTTCCTTTCTCATTCCAACGATTCTGTGGAACGCGAATAACGGTTGGATAACCGTTACGCACACTCAACATCATTTCGAAGGGAAGCCCATCACCCTGTTGGGCATCCTGAGTCGCGCGGGAGAATTTGTCGGTAGCCAGATTGGCCTTCTTTCCCCGGTTACCGCAGTGCTCGTGATTATTCTGATGGTCTGTTGCCTTCGCAAATGGAAGACCCTGGACGACAAGATCCGCTATCTGCTGAGTTTCAGCGTGCCTGGCCTCGTCATCGTGCTCCTGATGCTGTTCAGGCAAAAAATCAATGCGAACTGGCCGGCTGTATTCTATCCTGGGATGATCATGCTGCTCGGGGCGGCACTGACTCATGCTGATTCCATTCCAAAGGAACTCGCGTCTCGTTTTTCAAAATGGAAGACTCCTGCGCTCATCACCGGACTTGTCTTCATGCTCATTGCCAGCTTGATGCCCTTTGCATTATTGTTTTCGGGACAAACCGGTGGTCGATTCGATCCAATGGTAAGGCTTCAGGGATGGAGTGAACTGGCAAATCACGTCCAACGGTTCCGGGAATTCCACCGGTCGGCACTGGATCAACCCTTCGTATTGGTGAGCGGACACCGATACAACACCTCGCTTCTTGCGTTCTACCTCCCCGATCAGCCTACCGTGTACCGCTGGCCAAACGAATCCGGTAAGATCGAGTCCCAATATGAAATCTGGGGTTATCCGGATTCGCTGGAGGGCCGCAATGCGATCATTGTGGTTCCGGAAGAAGACAAGCGGCGCTCTTCTGCATGGAAGCAATCCTTCGACCAGATCAGCGAAGGAACCGCCATCGAAGTCCCTGCGGGACAATTGAAGACCCGACAGTATACACTTTACACGGCAAAAGGATACCGGCTTGTTCCCGTAACCCCGTCGCACCCACTGCAATGAAGACTCCCAGTCACACTGTTCCCGGTTCAGTCTCAATGGCCGGTCTGTATCGCTCCCATCGGGACACAAGCCAGCTGACCCGCTCTGTCATTGTGCCATTTTACAATGAAGAAGACTGTGTTGTCGGGGTTTTGGAGGAAATCCGGAAAGCACAGCCGACAGCGGAAATCATCGCAGTCGATGATGGAAGCAAAGATCAGACATGGGAACGCATTGGAACCGTCTCGGGAGTCACCGGATTGAGGCTGCGGGAAAACCGCGGACAAAGTGCGGCTATGTACGCCGGACTTCAGCACGCATCGGGAGAGGTGTGCGTATTGATGGATGGAGATGGCCAGAATGACCCGGCGGACATCGATGCTTTGATTTCGAAGCTGAACCAAGCCGATATCGTGTGTGGTTATCGAGCCACCCGCAAAGATACGTGGAGCCGCCGCATCGCATCAAAGGTCGCAAACGCCATCCGGAGGATCTTTCTGGACGATGGAGTAAGGGATACCGGATGCTCGCTGAAAGTATTTTCACGCCCATGCGTGGAACTTCTGGTTCCGTTCAACGGGCTCCACCGATACCTTCCCGCCATTTTCAAAAAGGCCGGACTAACCATTGCGGAAGTGCCGGTCAATCACCGGCCCAGAACGCAGGGCACATCGAAGTATACGAACTGGAATCGTGCCATTCGAGGCATCTATGACCTCATCGGGGTTGCCTGGCTTCTCAACCGCAAAATCCGCTTTCCTCAAACCGAACTCCGGGCTGCCCGAAAACAGTAGACCACACCCTTTCTCCTGTGCCCTCTGCGCTCTGACCGTTGACACAGAACCCGATAAGTGTCACATCGGCTACTGCATGCATCAGGAGCTTTTCACTATTAATCTGTTCGGACTGACAACCCTCGTTATAACGGGTTGGAAAATCATCGGCTACTTGGGAGTCGGTATGTTTTCGGGCAGGTGGATCATTCAAATGGCCGCATCCACCAAACACCAGCGGGTCGTAATGCCCCGCATGTTCTGGTATATGAGCCTTGCGGGCAGCCTGATGGTCCTATCCTACTTCATTTTCGGTAAGAACGATTCTGTCGGGATCCTTTCCAACCTCTTCCCGTCGTTCATTGCCGCCTATAACCTCACGCTGGACATCCGCCATAAACGCAGGGAACAGACTGCCAAATCCAATCCCTGAGTTTGTAGGCAATTGGTCCAAAGCGCCCCGGGAAGCGATCCCCACCACCCATACCACAACTGCCCGACCTGTTTCATATATGTGCGACTCGCTGAAATACACTGGTAGACTTCTCAAGGAATCCTGGACCGTGACGAAGCGGTTCAAGTGGCTGATTATTGGATCGTCCCTTGTGTTCTTTCTGATCGCTTTCTGGACAATGCAATTTGACAAGGGATGGTTGGGCGTGATCCGGCAGGATCCATCCACCAACCCGGAAGTGCATCACTTTGCGGGGAAAGTGAGCTACTACGGAATGTATGTTTTCACTCCCCTTGGTCTCTGCGCCGCGATATGGGTAGCCGGTTGGAGACTGAACCGTGAACACCTCAAGCGGGCGGCCATCGCATGCTTTGTTGCCGGAACCGTGGCCGGGATCATCGTGAACGTGTTCAGACCAGGATTTGCACGCCCGCGACCCAGGGCGGAGCTTCCGGATCGTTTCCACTGGGTGGAGTTTGACTCCGATCTGCATTCTTTTCCATCTGGACACGTGATGTCCAACATTGCCGGAGCCACAACCCTCACCATTATGCAGCCCGCAATCGGGGTTCCTTACATTCTTTTCTCGGGAGCAATCGGATGGTCCCGTATGCAGCGGGCATCCCACTATCCGACAGATGTGGGACTCGGCACGGCGCTTGGCGTCATCGTGGGGCTCGCAATTGCGGGTGGAGTCCGTAGAGCCGGACCCATGCCGGTTCAAGAGAATAGCGAAAACTCCACCGATTGATTGGCTTACCCAGGCGCTCAGCCCGCAAAGGTTCCGTAGACCAGATAGCCAATGTAGGCGCAATAGGAGCAGACCAGCATGCCGCCTTCGAATCGATTGATTCGTCCTTGGCGACCACGTAAGCCCACGCCCAAAACGAGGAGCAACACCGTGAGTCCCGTCATCACCACCACATCCCGACGGAGAACCTCGGCCGAAACATCCATCGGATGAACAACCGCTGCCAATCCCACAACCGCAAGGGTGTTGAAGAGATTGGATCCAATCACATTTCCGATCGCCAGATCATGCTCTCCCTTCCGGACGGCCACAATCGAAGAGGCAAGCTCCGGCAGCGACGTACCGACTGCGACAATCGTCAACCCGATCATCAAATCGCTCACACCAATCCGGTGCGCAATTCCAACCGCACCCCAGACGAGAACCCGGGAACTCACAATCAGTATCAAAAGGCCCACGAGCAGGTGAGTCCATGCCTTCATGCCAGACAGGGATGCCTCCGAAAGCTTCTCGTCGACCTCTCCTGATAAGGCATCTTCGCGTGCTTGAAAACCACCAACCACACTCCAAAGCATCAAGCCAACAAAAACCCCCAGCAATACGATCGCATCCCATCGGCTCAAATGGCCGTCCACCAGCTGCGATGCAGCCAAAACCGTTGCTCCGAGAAGAAGTGGCAATTCCTTTTTAAGAACTTTGGATTGAACCACTATCGGACTGACGAGTGCGCTGATCCCAAGGATCAATGCGATATTGGAGATATTGGACCCATAAGCATTACCAAGTGCGATTCCGGGATTCCCCTGAAGGGCGGCCATCACGGATACCAATAACTCCGGAGCGGAGGTTCCGAATCCGATCACCACCATCCCGATCACAAGAGGAGACACACCCAGCATGCGGGCCACCGAAGCTGCTCCCCCCACAAACCAATCGGCACTCCAAACCAGAAAAACCAAACCCACCAACAAAGCCGCCGTCTCCAAAAAAACGCCCATACCAAAACCTTTCTTCAACCCGACGCCCTTGTCCACAATA
>JAPXRV010000139.1:0-7152 GCA_033813415.1 Opitutales bacterium
GGCTTCCGATATATCGGCTGTCATCCTGACCCATGCCCATGGCGATCACATCGGGGGCCTGTTGGCAGCAGATTTCAAGACACCGGTGTTTCCAAATGCCGAATTGTATGTGAACCGGGTGGAATACGATTTCTGGACATCGGATCATCCGGACTTGTCCAGGATGGCGGCTCCTGAGTCGATGCGTGCGGGTATGGCGAAAGGCGCCCGCACCGCCCTTTTGGCCTTGGATCCGCGTTGGCAGAAGGTGGCCCCCGGAGACCGTATCCTCGACGGCATCGAGTTGATTCCCGCCTATGGGCATACCCCGGGGCACATGGCCGTCCTGATTTCGTCGGGAAAGAATCAGCTGTTGCACATGGTGGATGCGGCCCATCACCATGCGATTTCATTGAGGCAACCCGATTGGGTGCTCGCATTTGACGCTGACCCGGAGATGGCCTCGCGTTCCCGCAGGATGCTCTTCGATCGTGCCGATGCGGATCGTTTGAGGGTCTTTGGTGCTCACATGCCTTTTCCCTCGCTGGGAGCGATCCGGAAAGCCAAAGACGGCTACGAATACCTGATGGAGCCTTGGTCAATCGCCTGAGCAAACTCCTCAATCCGTCCCGGGGGGTGGCGATTGGGATGCGGGTCGAAGTCTGCCCCCCCCCCCCCTTGGAGGAAAAAGAAAGCCACGGCTGAAGCCATGGCCTCCGGTGTCGCATTTGCTTGCGCCGGGTGAGAAGCGGTGTCTTCCGGAGTGGGCGGTTCAAGCCATTCGACAGAGCTCATGGCAAGGCCGTCCTCTTCTTATCCCCCTAACCCATGCCGGCTGGATGAGCTCCAAGTCGATTGTGCAAATCGCGCTCAACAGCCGCTGGTTGGAATCCCAGGGAGTTCCGGATTCGTCTTCACTACGGGCCTAAAGCCCGTGTCGGATAGGAACCGTAATGTCTGGTCTCTTCCGTCGGGTGGTGTGGGACTCGAGGCTGTTTGAGCTAATACCTCAATCAGTCCCGGGGACTGGATTCGCTTTTTGGTTTCAACCACTGATGAACACTGATGGACACTGATGGACACTGATAGTTTCACTGGACCACTCGCTTCCACTCCAACTTCGGTTGTTTGAAGTTCAGGATGTAGCCGAGTCGAAGTCCTGTAACCTTCAAGTAGTTCATCATCTGTCCGACTTCCCGATCGGTGATTTTTTCAATCACCTTGGTGTCCACAACAATTCTTTCGTAGGCGATAAGATCCGGAATGTAATCGCCGACTTTCTCATTCTTGTAGAGGATATCAAATTGTTTCTGTTGAACGAAAGGAATGCCACGAAGGCGGAATTCTATGACCAATGCGTTCTCGTAAGGCTTTTCATGAAAACCATGTCCAATCTCGTTAAGGACTTCCATTGCAGAACCGACAATCTGCTGAGACTGTGCTTTAAACAGCGGCTCTTCTTTATCAGTGTTCATCGGTGTCCATCAGTGGTTAATTCCTTTTCATTTACCTTGCCAACGAATGGGCCATCCACGGAGGGTAGAGAAACCCGAATTCAAACTGGAGCGTTACCCGCCGGTGGATGGAGCCTATGGTGTGTGCTCAGCATTGGCGTGAAGTTAATGGGGTTTAAGTCCCCTGTGGGAATACCCGAACATAGGAGAATGAAAGAAACTACCATCTGAAGCCAACTCGGAAAGGATGGCGGATCCGGGGGAGGAAGGCTAGTATAAAATCGCGAGCCAGCAACCGCTGGTTGGAATCTCAGGGAGTTCCTGATCTCAGGGAGTTCCGGATTCGTCTTCACTACGGGCCTAAAGCCCGTGTCGGATAGGAACCGTAATGTCTGGTCTCTTCCGTCGGGTGGGTGTGGGACTCGAGGCTGTTTGAGCTAATACCTCAATTAGTTCCGGGGACTGGATTCATTCTTTATTTTTCAGTGAGGCTTTTAAGGATTTTCTGGGCCAATCGTTCATTGATTTCCCGGTGTCTTGGAACTGGTTCCGTATTTCCAGTCTTAGGATTGTGGTAAATGTCATGCTTGGCGCCATTGCGAAGCAGAACACAATTGTTTTTCTCCAATTCTAAAACAAGATCCCTTCGCTTCATGCCACTTCAAGTTCGGCGACACGCTTGATTCCAGGTAAATCTTCTTTTGAAAATTCTTTGTACAAATCCTGAAGATTGTCCTTAAGTTCATCCAAATTAACACCTTGAGTCCAATGATCCGGATAATCATTCAGGTAACCGAGAAGCATTCCATCGGGTTCTTTCCAATAGGTGAACGAAGTTTTCATGATCAAAATTGTATGGAGTCTTGCATGACCGTCAATTTCTCAAATTTCTTTCTGCCAACGTCGAGGTATATCAGGGAGTGGAGCCCGCAGCAAGGAACGTTTTCTGTCATCCTTTGTGCCCTTGCGAGAGCTTTCTTTTTTTGAAATCCGACTTGGGATGCGGGTTGAAGTCTGCCCCTTGGTAGGAGAAAGAAAGGCACGGCTGAAGCCATGGCCTCCGGTGTCGCATTTGCTTGCGCCGGGTGAGAAGCGGTGTCTTCCGGAGGGGGCGGTTCAAGCCATTCGACGAAGCTCATGATCTAGCCCATTCGACGAAGCTCACGGCAAGCCGTCCTCTTGTTGTCACATCATACCTATCACCTCAAAGCTCCAAGTCGATTGTGCAAATCGCGCTCAGCAACCGCTGGTTGGAATCCCAGGGAGTTCCCGATCTCAGAGCCATCTGGATTCATCTTCACTACGGGCCTAAAGCCCGTGTCGGATAGGAATCGCCCTATACGGACCCGTACGTAGGGTGGAGTGGGACCCGAGGCTGTTTGAGCTAACACCTCAATCAGTCCCGGAGACCCGATTCGCTTTTTGGTTTCAACCACTGATGAACACTGATGGACACTGATAGTTTCACTGGACCACTCGCTTCCACTCCAACTTCGGTTGTTTGAAGTTCAGGATGTAGCCGAGTCGAAGTCCTGTAACCTTCAAGTAGTTCATCATCTGTCCGACTTCCCGATCGGTGATTTTTTCAATCACCTTGGTGTCCATCAGTGGTTAATTCCTTTTCATTTACATTGCCAACGAATGGGCCATCCACGGAGGGTAGAGAAACCCGAATTCAAACTGGAGCGTTACCCGCCGGTGGATGGAGCCTATGGTGTGTGCTCAGCATGGGCGTGAGGTTAATGGGGTTTAAGTCCCCTGTAGGAATACCAGAACATAGGAGAATGAAAGAGACTACCATCTGAAGCCAACTCGGAAAGAATAGCGGATCCGGGGGAGGACGGCTAGGAATGAATCGCGAGCCGATGCCTCAGGGTGTTTACGCGGGATCGTCAGTGGCTTTGAATCTTACCCGCACATCCAATCATCCTCCGATGCTGAATCCCGTTGGATCGAGGAGCATCGAGGCCGGACGCCTTGCAAGTCTCGTGATTCAAGCCTTTGATGGACACGCTCAGATCCTCCCTTACCCGGTGACAGGTGATCCGTGAAATCTTTGGGTCTTTTGCCGCGGTTTGGTCTTTGAGAAGGTGACTCTTTGCTGATCCAGACCCGATACTTGTGGCAAAACTCCCGACTGAATCCGTTCAATCCATCTGGGTTCGTGTCCCTTTCTGAGCGAGGCAATTGTCTGTGCCAACAGCGTTATGCCTGCGGACCGATACGAGCTATCTTGAACCCCATTTTTCCCCGATCAGTTCGGGTGAGTGACATTTCCGTATCCCGCGTCAAGTAGGTCGGATGCTGTGGAGAGCGGAACAGGTCCAGATTTGGTGATCTCAGTGGGAGAGGGATAGCAAGGCGACACCCGTTGTGATTGGGATGAGTAGCAAGCACGATAGTAGCGGATTCCGGTATTGATAGTGCAGCATGACGACCCCAAATCCTGACACCGATGCAAATGCGGTGTGGATCAGATGAATCTTCCATAGATTCATATCGGATGGAAGCAATCCCGACCATGGGAACTCGAAACTGGCCAACGGAGCGCATACGATAAGGAAGAGGATGCTGACAAACAGAACCCCGAACAATCCCCCGGTTAGAACTTGCCCTATACCATTGGAGAATCGGGTTTGTGTTCCGATGAACACCATCCAGATCCATGCAATGTCATGAAAGTGTCTTGATAGGACGCTCTTAAAGGTTTCCGGTCCAGCATGGAAAGGATTCAGGAAGGCAGTGCTCAGGATGGTGACGACCAGCATGAGGAGTAGTCCGAACAGGATTTTGGCCGTCAGGACCTGAGCGCGTGAGATGGGTCGAGTGGTCCACCATGTCTCTGTTTCTGTGAGTGGATCGTCGCTAATGCATTTAGCGAGGAGGATTGGTACGACGATGATACGTAATATGCCTGTGATGAATATGAAGTAGTCTTCCAGATCATCTTGAATCAATCCTTGAAAGTGAGGGTGCGCTGGAAACCCGAAGCATAGGTTGAACGTGAGGAGAATGGCGCCAAATAGCCCGACAATCAGGAGAATGGCCCAGCGGTAGTGATAGAGGTCTTTGCGGAGGATGCGGAAGATCGGATGCATGGGGTTGCTGTGGCCTCGGACTCAAGCCGGCTCATTGCGTGGAGGAGCCCGCGGGGGGTAGGCCCGCGATTTGCCGCAGGTTCACGTCTTTGAAAATGGCCTTGAATGGCTTTTCCTTGAGGTCGTTTATCTCGCTGATCACGAGTTCGATGTTTTTGGGTTTTGTGGCAATTGGAAGCTCACCAGAAACAATCCAGGACCCCGAATTGACGGAATACAGGGCAGATGTGGATTTATCCCGGAGTTGGTAGAGGTAATTTGTCCCGGATGACGAATTCCGGAGATATGAATCGCCGAGATAGTGATAGATAATAGAACCCTGGTAAGTTCGGTCGTATTCAGTATTTTCAAGAATGGGATGCTTGGTGTAGAAGATCGGCCACACATCAACGTGCAGTTTTGATCGGAGTTGTGTTAACATGTAAATCTGAACTCCAATTCGGTGACCATCATGGGCAATGGTCTTTTTTCCGCTTATGGGAATCGCTCCTACAGCCCTTGATCCCTTTCCGGTGAGGATATCGAAACTCACCATAATGTTGACAGGTCTATCGGTTAGTTCACGCAGTTCTGTCGTTTTGGTGCTGAATAACCTACAGGTGAACGATGGGCATCCTGTTGGAGCATTTGACACATTACAGATTTCGATGCCACCCTTGTTTGGGGTCTTGTAGTAAAGATCCTGTCCGAATACTTCAACACGGGTGTTTTTGATCCAGAGATCCTGATCTGCAGCAAGATTGCAGTCAGTGATATGAATGGAGAATTCACAGGTTTCAATGCCATCCTGGTTTTGGGTTTTCGCAATCGAGAGGCTCTCTTGAGTTAGCGTATCTATGACTGGTGTGTCGTCAGCGCGGTTTGGCGTTAGGATCGCGGAGCATAGCACGACCGGGATGAGACCCAACCAGCAAATGAGTCTTCTCGTTTGGTAGTAGAGGATCAGTAGAAAACCTCCAGCAACGGTCCAGAGGGAAGATTGAATGAGCACGATGCTCCAATGGCTCATGTCCTTTGGAAGCATTTTAGGAACAGAATCCCAAGTGTCCCTCCATCCTCCGAATGAGATGGCAGACCTGGTGATTGACAATATGAAGAGCAGAGCGATCGCGATTCCGAACAATACCAGGGCAAAACGGGCGAGGGAGCGGGTCTGAGCTGCCAGCAGGATCACGGCCCAGAGCCATGCGGTGGTGGTCAGAAGGCTGAGCAGGAGCCATGGTAAACGGTGGGCGCCTCTGTTGAGGATGAGAATGACGGCGTCGGAGAGGACATAAATGCCGCACAGGACGATCCCGCAGAAGAGGAGCTTGGCCACCAGTGTGTGGAGTCGCCGGACGGGTCGGGAGGTCCAGTAGGCGTCGGGCGTTCCGAGGGTTTCGTCCTGAACGGCAAGCACCACCAGAACAAAACCCATGAGCCAGGGGAGGGTTTCGATGAGTGGCTTCCACGCGTCGTAGAGGTTCGGGCTGATCCAGCCCAGGGAGGTTCCGTGGAGCAGGATCTTGATCAGGGAGGTAAACAGGAAAAAGACCCAGGCCCAGCGGTAGTGATAGAGGTCTTTGCGGAGGATGCGGAAGATCGGTTGCATGGGGTAGCTGTCTTATCAGGAACGGGTTTCGATGTTGAGGGACTTTGCCACCAGAATCGATCGGAGGTTCATGGGCAGGATCTGGATGTCCGACAGTTCCGGGTGTTTTTGGCGGAAAGCGGATTCCCATTGGTCGTCGAAGCAGTCGACCCATCCCTCGTGTTTGCCGGGCCAGTAAGACGATGGCTTGAAGGTAAGTTCCTGCGGGGGAATCGATTGGGTTTCCGTTGAGGGAATGACGATCGCGCGGTGGCGGGAGAGGAAGGCGGCCATGGGTTCATCCACAACGGTCCGTCCTTCCCGCAGCACGACCAGGCGTGTGGCGAGCGGTTCGACTTCTTCCACATCGTGGGTGGTGATGATCGACGTCAGTCCATCGTCCTTGGCAAGTTTCCGGAGGATGCCCGACACCTGTGCCCGGGTTTCGACATCCAGGCCGCTAAAGGGTTCGTCGAGCAGTAGGATGCGTGGGTGTGACGGGAGCGTGCTCAGGAAGAGGGCTTTCATGCGCTGCCCGCGGGAGAGGTGCTTGAGTTTGCGGTCGAAGGGGATGTTCAGGGATTCTTTCAGGGCGTCCAGCCTCGCATTGTCCCACTCCGAGTAGAACCCGGAGCAATACTCGACAAACTGGGCAACAGTCATCCAGGATGGAATTTTGAGCCCTTCCGCGATGTAGGCGATCTTGTCAAAATCCGGACCATCGAGTTTACCGCAAGGTCGCCCGAGGATTTCGGCATGGCCCTCGCTTGGCCTGTAGATGTTGAGCAGGAGGCGAAAGGTGGTGGATTTTCCGGCTCCGTTGGATCCTAGATACGCGACCACTTCTCCGGCATGGATCGTGAGGTTGAGGTTGTCAACTGCGACAACGTGCCTGAAGCGTTTGGTAAGGTTGCAGGTTGAGACCACAATTGGAGGGGTATGCATAAGCCATTACTGCTTTGATTTGAATTCACAGTCAAACCAATCCTGAACACCCGCTCCAAGTGAATAAGGCATCGCGAGCCGATCGTTTCCGTCGGCGAGAACGCCC
>JAPXRV010000140.1:0-7037 GCA_033813415.1 Opitutales bacterium
TGGGAGCGGGAGTTGCAAAAAGGTCTGGAAATGCTGGGCAAGAGGGAGGCTGAGTTGTTTTCCGCCCGGAAGGGTAGTCTCTGGAAGGTGGCGTTGGCCGGTTACCTGCGCGAAACCACCCTTGTTCCGAACGCTTGGCTGGCTACTCACTTGCGCATGGGGACGGCGAAGTCGGTGAGCAGCCGGATCAGCTACCATCGGAATGCCGTGTCAAGCGACGAAGCGACATGGAAAATACTAAAAATGTTAGAATGCGTGGACTGACCCCTTTTGCGGCTCCCGGAGGTTGTTGGAATCGGAAGGCGGAATCGTCATGGATCAGATCCGTTTCTCGGGTGTTCCGACCAACGATGCATGGTGCCGCGATCATGGTGCGACCCTCGTTCAGGACCTCGAGTCTGGTCGATTGTGTGGTTTGGATTGGGATTTCAACGCTTGGGGAGATAAGTATCAGCCGTGGGATGATGACAATCGGGTGGCCAGTGCCATGTCCGCATTACTTGGGTTTTCGGTGGAGCGGAGTCCCTTCAGAGGAGAAGGAGGCGGGCTGGAAGTCAATGGAGCGGGCATGCTCCTGTTGACCCGGTCGGTTTGGCTGAATCCGAACCGGAACCCTGGCGTGACGGCTCCGTCGATTGAGGCATGGATGAAGCCGCGTCTGGGGGTTGATCAGGTGTTTTGGTTTGAGCGGGGAATGGAACAGGACGACACCGATGGTCATGTGGATATGGTTTGTCGTTTCGTGAGTCCGAATGCTCTTGTGCTTGCCGTGGAGCGGAATCCCCGGGGGCTGCAGTATCGGGCCATGCAGGAGCTTCGCGAGCAGGCCGAAAATATTCGTATGCCCGGAGGCGGACATCCCGATCTTTTGCCCTTGCCATTGCCGGATGCGGTTTATGGGGAAGATGGACGGATTCTTCCTGCGACTTACGCCAATTTCCTGCCTGTAAACGGCTTGGTGCTGGTCCCCCAGTATGGGCAGGAACGCAATGACGCAAATGCCATGGGGATTTTGGGAGAATGCTTCCCGGGAAAAGAATTGGTAGGAGTGGACTGCCGTGATTTCATTCGCGAGGGAGGCGCGATCCATTGCCTGACGCAGCAGCAACCATCCGTCCGTTCTGAAAAGAAGGGGTTGATTCGCGAGTCAACCGGAGGGTTTTGATCAACCATTGTTTTTTGTTAGATCGTTCGCTGCCTGGGTGTTTATGCGGTTTTTAAATCGAACACCTTTATTTTCTGATCAACCTGATGGATATCGGGATACCTTGCATTTGCATCTCGTGGTCTTCCGGTCGGACCCAAATGAGATCCCGGGTGCTCCATACGTGTGTGAAGAATGGATTCAATACTCAAAAGTGGGCGATGCACAGGTTGAGACGCGTGTTTTCGGGGAAGATTCGTCTGGAAAACCTAGTCGATTGTGCTAGGAAAGGATCCATGATGGAAGGGAAGTTGAGTCGTGAGAAGGATGCGTCCGTGTGGGTCCGCAGGATGAAGGGGTTGTTTGGCCATGGAGGCTCTGGGATCGGATGGGTGATGCTGGCTTCTATGGTGGCCTATGTGTTGCATTGCTTTGGACGCCCTGTCGGAGAGGGGCGCGACTTTGGATCGTATTGGCTTTATTACCGCGATTTTTGGGCGAGCGTCCCCGAGTATCCTTTGGTGATGTTGTATCGCACTCCGGGTGCTCCGCTGATGTTCGGCTTTCTTTTCGGGTTTGGTTCGTGGCTAGTGGTGCAAGCCTATTTTGCGGTGGCGTATTGTGCGATTGCTATCGTGCTGTTTCGGGTGGCGTGTCATTGGAGCCGATTAGCAGGATGGCTAACCGTTGGAATCGTTTTTGTCAGCACGGAGTTCTTCCATGTATTCAATACGGTCGCTACGGAGAACCCGACCAGCGTGATGTTCGTTCTCTGGGCGGGATACGGATGGCGGATTCGTAGATCGGAGAAGGTTTCGGCATGGATTGTGTTCGCCGCGCTTGCTTTGGTTTTGGTGATGATTCGTCCGAATCACCAGATCCTTATTCTGGCGATGGGGCTTCCTTTATTGAACCGGTCGTTGAGTATCAAGCGAAGGCTGTCCAACAGTCTGGCGTTTCTGGCTGTTTTTGCATCCGGATTGTTGGGGTATAGCGGTTACAACTACGTGCGTTATGGATTCTTTGAAGTCGCTCATCTAACTCCGGCTCACTTGCCATTTTTCCGGGTATTTGTCTACAGCCGGATGATTCGGCCTGAACATGGTCCGGCAAGTGCCAAACTGGGCGAAATTGTCCGGGAGGATGTGCTAATCCGGGAGCCTTTTGTGACGTATGGGATTGATGAGAAAACTTTCTGGGAAGGTGGAACCGTTCGTTTTTGGGCCCACATTATTGATGCGGTCAATCGTCGTTATGGATTGGAGCACAACTGTGCGATCATGGGAGACGCTGCCATTGAGGCATTGAAGCGGTATCCGGAGGTTTTTTGGCTGAGTTACTACGATCAGTTGAGGGCGTTTTATGAATTCCCGGCGCGCCGCAGTTTGAAACCAACCCGGCAGCTTCCGACAAACTTTGAATTCTTGAGGGGACAATGTTATCAGCGCTATGCAGACATGGGACTTTTGATGCCGGATGAGGATGATCTGATTCCCAGCTCAGTATCCCACATGCTGTTTCAGCCGGATGGTCATCCCGGGCGGGTGCCAGCGGAGGGTGTTCCGGATAAGTGGCAGTTTCGGTCGGGTTCGCCGGTGCGTGGGATTGGCAGAGCGCTCACACTCGTTGGACAATTGCGCCCTTCATCTTCCGTTCTGATCGGGTTCATGTTGCTGGGATGTCTTGCTGCTGTGCGTTTAAGGGATTGGGACTACCTATACCTTTGTTCCTTGACGGGCGTGTTGACGGTGATGCATCTGTTGGTTGTAATGTCGGTTCCAGAACCCCAGTACCGTTACACTTTTGATCCTTGGTTTGCCTTGATGGGCTCGATTGGGTTTTCGCTGGCGGCGCAGAGGCTTTGGACGGGCACTGCGTTCTCTAGCAGTCGATCGGTGACGTGCAACGTGCTCCTTCCGAAATGCGATTGAAGATATGAGATCTGAGAGGAAAGAACTTCCAGACAAGAACAAGACCAGAAGACCAGGTGATGGCGTTGTTTTGTTTTTTCTGGTTTGGTTGTTTGTTCAGTTTATCCTGATGAGCGGATCGAAACCTGTCTGGACAGATGAGATATATACCCACTATATCGCTGCGGTTGGAGGCTTCCGGGATATCTATCAAACGCTTCTTGGGAACTCAGGAGACGGGAATCCACCCTTATTCTTTTTTATTGTTCATGCATTCATTTCTTTGTTTGGCGATCATCCCCTGGTGTTGAGGATGCCTTCTATCCTGTCGATGGTGATGTCCCTCTGGCTCTTTCACAGGTTGGTAAGGCGCTACGCATCCGCATGGGTGACCGTGTTGATGGTCGGGATGGTTTCGTTAACCCATCTTCCCTTTTTCGCTGTCGAGGCCAGAGCTTATGCTTTTGTGATCCTATGCGGGATGGTTTCCCTTTGGGCTTGGGTGCGATATGATGAGACCCAAAACTGGCGATGGATCATTGTCCTTGCAATAGGGCTCATTGCGGGAGTCTACAGTCACTACTATGCGGTTACGCAGTTCGCTGTGGTTGCGGGTTGCGAGTTTTTGAGAAACGTGCGCACCCGAACGCTGCGTTTGCCTTTCTGGATAGGTCTGTTTTTGGCGTGTGTGTCTGTGCTTGGGCTGCTTCCGCTGATTGCGGTTTTTTCGGGATATCGGGACGGATTTCACTATGCGCCGGTCATCGCAAACCTGAAGGCATCACTCGTTGGTTGGACTTTCTTCCCGAACATGCAGATCGGATTGCTGCATTTTGTAATCGGGGCAATGTTGGCTTGGGCTTGGCTTCCATGGAGTGAGTCTCGACTCGTCCGTGGTGTTTCTGATCCGGCTCGCCTTGCTCCGCCTGTGCTTGGTTTGGCCTTGTGTGCGCTTGTTCCGTTTTTGGGCTACGCGATGGCATTGGCCTACACGAATGCATTCTATGCTTCCTACGTGGTGATCAATGTATTTGCGACGGTGGGCATGTTGGCGCTCCTGATGGGAATGCTGCCACTGAGGTGGTTGCGGGTGGGTGGGGTGATGTTTCTTGCCGTAGTTGGTCTTCAGTCTGCCACCGTGATACGGGAAACATTTCGCAACCAGCAGACAGCGGTACCTGCGGACTCCCGGATGATGTATGATTGGCTGGATCGGAACAAAGGTGTAATTCATATTGGCAGCGGGAAGGATTTCATTGAGAGTTACTATCACGCCGTACCTGAGGACAGGGCCAGGTTGGTTTGGATTTGGGATCACAACCCGGCGAGCAGAGGAAAGGACTCCCGCTTTATGCCTGAAAGCTCGTTTTGCCAAACCTTTGGATTACCGACCGTATCGCTCAAAGACCTGCTGGACACTGGTGATTCATTCACCATTTACGAGCCCCGGCATTTTCCATCTCCCGAACTAAAAGATGCAGGGCGCGAATGGGTTCAAGTGTCAGAGCATATCTTTCGGGTGCAGGCCCGGGATCCGGATTCCTTTCCTCCGTCTCAAGGGCAGTGATTGGAAGGTCATGCGTTCTTGTGGGGTGATGGGTCGAGCAGCCTATGTTCCAGTGAGTCGACTGGCCATACATGGAAGCTTTGATCCTCGACAGGCAAGGAAGGGAAGCGGTTGAATGGTATGCTGATGAATCGATGTGATTCCAATCCGAGGATGCCGTGGAGCTTTTTTCCGGAAGCCCCGTTGAATGCATTTGTCGAGCGGATATGGGAAGGGAGGGCATCCTATCCGGGGGCAGAATGGAAGCTGCTGATTCCGGGGTCCGGGAGCGAGGTGATCCTGCCGCTTTCTGAGGCGCTGACGTATCGGGTGGATGGTTCGGTTGCTCACATCCGGTCGGTTCATTTGCTGGGCATCAAAGGGGGCTCCTGTTTCATGCGGGAGGGGGCTGGTTTGCGGTTTTTGTCGATCCGATTCCGGACGGGTTCGCTCCGGCATTTTGTTCCCTGCGGGTATGGGGCTGTCAGCGGATCATGCGTCGACATGCGTGAGCTGTGGGGATCTGACATCGAGACAATTGCTGACCGGATTCGGGAGTCCGGGAACCGGGAGATCCGGGCGGAATTGCTGAACGCGTTTCTACTCCGGAAGCTCGAGCAACACCGCAAGCCGGATGGTTGGCTGGATCGGGCGAATGCGCAGCTTTACTACGGGCACGCTGATCTCAGGATTGAGGCGCTGGCTGGCAAAATGGGCGTTTCCCGCCGGCATTTGGAGCGGGCTTTTGGCGCCGCCTTTGGGGTGAGCCCGAAGTCCCATTTGTGCCTGTGCCGCATGCAGCAGACGATCCGGGATAAGATGCTTTCGGGGCGGGGTTGGCTTGATGTGGCCCTGGATCATGGATACTACGATCAAGCTCATTTTCTTCATTCCTTCCGGGATCTCATGGGACGGGGTTTGTCTGAATACGACTGGCCCGCGATCGAAATGTCGCATTTCTACAATAGATCGCGAACCCGATCCAGTAAGCTGTTTGTTCAATAGGCCATGAACGGATGGATGGGCGACGCAATGGGGTTCGCCTGGTTCAGCGGTGGCCGGAATAACAAATCGCAGATGGATATGAAGCTAATCAAAGCGGAATTGGTGGCGCTGGCGGGGCATGAGCAAGCGCTTAGGGGTTTGTTGGACGAGCTCTTCGGGCAGGTCCGGCAGGAGGCGGGAACTTTGCTCTACTCGCTGCATCAGGACCTGGATGAGCCCCGCAGGTTTTTCTTTTATGAGCAGTATTTGGATGATGCCGCACTCCAGCAGCATATGGAGTCTCCCATCCTTCAGCGGGTATTGTCTCTGGCGGCTGCGCATCTCGAGTCCCAATCCATTCAGACCTATGGGGTGGATCGCTCCTCATGGATGGTCGACAAACCGGCGACCGTGGCTTACGGCCAGGCGGATCGGCCTACCGGATCGAGATGGGTGCGGCATGATCTGAAAGGTCGCCAAAACGCCTATTGCATGTGCCACGCCTGTGCGAAGTTCAGACCTCAGGAAGAGGGGAAGGGTTGTGCGATCATTGCGGAGGTCTTGGCTGAGGCTGCCCGCCTGAATGTGGTGCTTCCGGTTTGGGAGTGTCCGGCTTTTGATCCGCGGGCTGAAGCAAAAACCCAGAAGCCGGGGCTGCCGTATTGAGGATGGCGCGCAGATTCATGATTTTGATCCAATGTTTGACACAACAGTCGCCCTGGCGAATAGTCGTTTTTGTTCCGTGAGGCTATCCTCTTCTCAACCGGGATCATCTGCCCGGTGGTGCCGGAATCGCTTCGGACGCATGATACTGTAGCGCGACATCCTTCCGATCTGACAACCCAATCCTGATTCACCCTATGCACACTCAACCATCCGGATCTTCAATTACCCGCCTATCCCGCCGCGATGTCCTGCGATACGTCGGACTTGGGGGATTGGGAGCGATGCTCTTCCCCATGATGGGTCATTCGGCCGACGCTCCTGCAGTCCCGGCCGGGTCAACCGTATCGCTGCGGGGGGTATCAACCGGCCTATTACCGGTTTAATGTGGGTGCCATTGAAGCCCTTGCGGTGAATGATGGCGGTTTTGCGGTGCCCGTTGAGGAGTGTCCGTTTGGAGTCGGTTTGCCACGCGAAGAAGTGTCGGCGGTTCTGGATGACAGAAGGATCGACCCTGGTGTGGTGCAGATCCCCTTTAACGTTTTGGTGCTCCGGATCGGCGGGCGTTTGGTGATGGTGGATTCCGGATGCGGGGTGCACAATGGAGCAGCGGGCGGGCGTTTGCTGCAGCATCTCGAAACTGCCGGGATTAAGGCTTCCGATGTATCGGCTGTCATCCTGACCCATGCCCATGGCGATCACATCGGGGGCCTGTTGGCAGCAGATTTCAAGACACCGGTGTTTCCAAATGCCGAATTGTATGTGAACCGGGTGGAATACGATTTCTGGA
>JAPXRV010000141.1:0-1630 GCA_033813415.1 Opitutales bacterium
GCTTGTGCATGGGGGACCCTTCCTCACTGGGAGCAGGGTCCGGTCTGGAATTTCGTAACGTTTCGGCTGAAGGATGCGCTGCCGGGGCGGTGGTGGAGGAAATACGTCTGCAACGGGATCAGTGGCTCAGCATTGACGATCTTGAGAACCTTACACGCGAAGACCTTGTGGATTACCATAGGATGTTTTCACAGCGCTACGTAAAGTTGCTCAATGAGGGCTCACAATCGAATTCGCATCCGAAGAATGAAATATGTCTTTTGTGGGGAAATGCGTCCGTCCTCAATGGAATTGCAGTTCGAGTGTGTTGCCCATTCAGATTTTACTTTTCGGGTTATATCGATGATTTGTCTGGTCTATCCGTTTGCGAGTTTTGTGTTTCCGTCGTCATCTTCGAAATCATCATCTTCGAAATCGTCGTCGTCATCATATTCATATTCGAAATCATAGTATAGTGAGTCTGTTATGGCGAATGCCGCTATTAGAATAATGGCGGCGATTCCTGCTCTGATTGGTTGACCAGGTAGTAATACGATCATTGCTGTGGAGACCATGACTGCTCTTAGTACGCTTAGGGTTTCGCTATTCATATAATTTATACAAAAATACCACAACTTCGTATGAAGTCACGGGGGGATTACGTTGATTGTTGTATTTGGATAGGGTTTTACTTCAAAATTGTATGATCTTCATGAGCACACCGGTAAATGTAAAGGTAGTCGTCGCTTAAAGCAGTGCTTATCTTTTTGAGTAAACGTTCTGTTTGGCGTGGATCGACCGGGTTGAGACAGGGATGCTCACGCTTCGGGTTCCGGGTCGAGGTACTCGCTCGCATCGGCTGCGACTTCCAATATCAGCCGGTCGCGGGGGGAATTGAGGTCAAAGATTTCGGGGTACCGTTTTACGATGATACTTATGATTCGCGTGTGGTCGTCGAGGGATTGGTCGGTCGGGAAACCGTATTCATCGTCGTCGTCTTCGATTCCGAGTTCTTGCTTCACTTCGGCATAACGCTGATCGAGGGCGTGGTTGCGGGGCTCCGACGGGGTGTCATCCTGGGGCTGCTGCTCGAAGGATGCGAGCATGCGGATGAGGGCCTCGTTCAGATCCAGCGGGTCTTCCTCGACGGTGAACATTTTGAGGACCACGGGGAGGTCTTTGGGGGTGGACCTTCTTCCGGTTTTCTCTTCGAAGGCGTGAATGGCGTCCAGTAGTTTCATCGTATGATGGTTTGAATTGAGTTAGTTGACTGAGTTGGTTCAAAAGTCCGGGTTCAGGGTTTTGGGTTTTCCGTCGGGCTTGAGTTGGCACGCTTATCGAGGCCGTAATAATACCACAGGTAGTAGTCGATTCGGAGGGCCAGAAATGGGGTGAGCAGCGTGGTTGCGACGAGAACCATGGCTTTTCCGGGAAGATCGGGGGAATAGGCGATTACCGCCGTCATCAGGATGTGGATCAGGGGGTAAGCCAAGGAGGGAAGTGAGTGGTGCAATACCATGTAGGCTTTGAGGAATTCCTTGGATGATTCCCCGGGGTAATCCTCGTATTCCAGCGGGAAGAAATAGCGAACCACGAGTCTATGGGATCCCACTGCGGAGACCAATACGAGCCAGGGAAGAATGGTGTTGGC
>JAPXRV010000141.1:1640-6981 GCA_033813415.1 Opitutales bacterium
AGGATGAGTGCTTCCTCAATGAGGTGCCTGGCGAACTTCCACCGGTTCAAGGTGGTTTTGAGGTTGTTGAAGATAATATCGAAATCCGGATACGGATCGGTTTGTTCGGTCATGATATGGGGTGTACGGGTGTGGGTTTCTTAAGATTGGGGGAAGATGAGGTTAGCCACAAAAGATCACATAGAACATAGAGTATGATGGGGAGATGAATTGGAACATGGGAAGAAGAGGCGGCTCACCGGGGACGGTTCGCCCTACCTTGGGGATGGCCTGTTGCAGGTAGGGATGAGCGTCCCTGCTCATCCGCTGTGGGTCCTGGGGAAGCTCCGGAGGTTGTGCTCCGGAGCTTCGGAATAAACACCGGGTGGTGTTTGTGGTAGGATCAGTTCACGACGAGTCGGAGCCATTGGTAGGCGCGGCCACGCCAGTCTTTCACGGAAACCACGAAGTAATACTCGCCGGGAAGCCCGGGTATGCCGGTGATGGCTCCGGTATCTCCATTGAGGGTGAGTCCTTGCGGAAGCTCGCCGCCCACGATCCGCCAGCTGTAGCCCGGCTTCTGCATGTCCCAGTTGAAGGTGATCTCAAGGGGGATCCCTGTCTTCAGGTGGAAGTTTATCAGCCCCGTAACGGCGGCATTCCCATGGGTTGGCCCTTCCAGGACTTCCGTGCTATGGGATATGCCGTTGCAGATCACATCCGATATAAGCGGGGTCATTGTTGGAGAAACCACGGTGACGGCATAGGATACCTTCAAGTGGTTCGTGCCGTCGGTGCCTTCGACTTCGAAGCGGTAGACGCCGGCTTCTCCGATCTGTCCGCGCATGGAGCCGTTCTCAAGGCGGAATCCCTTGGGCAGGGCACCGACCACCTGCCACTGTGCGTTGCCAGCTAGAACATTGTCCGGATCCAACCGCCAATACGCATTCGTTACGGTGGTCAGCTTGCGCGTTTCCGTCCGTTCGAAATGAGTCTGGGCCGGGGTCGGGTCAACCGGGTCCTGAGGAGCGGGGCTGACCAGAAATCCTGTGTTGAAAACGGATTGGGCAATATTCGCGACCCGCTCCAACGGGCTTCTCGTGAATCCTTCCATCCCATAGTCCTCGGGGCCAAAGGTCAGCTGATCCACGAGTCCGATGCCGGATACATCCATGGTTCCGTCGGGGTAGATCAGGAAGGTGTGGTTCATCCCGAAGACCAGCGTGGAAACCCCGGTGCCCATTTGGTAGGGAACCGTCGAGGGCTCAAGCATCGCGCCCGAATCATAGAAGAAGCTGGAATCGCCCAGGTGCCAGGCGGTTCCGTTGAGATCCAGCCAGCCCACGCGGTTGTAGTCATTCACGGTAGAGGCGACGTTTGACGCAATGAGCACCGGAGTCTGGGCTGTTTCCAGTCCGGCCACCCCATAGGCGTTGTAAAGTGCATAGCCCACGCCCCACAGGGTGTTGTCGTTCTTCACCCAGGTCGTGCGGTTGTAGCCGGTGACCACCGAGCGCACATTTGTGTCGAGCAGGTGTGGCGTGTAATACCAATCGGATGAGCCAGTGCTGTAGCTGCCAGGCCATGGGGCGCCGACCAGATAGAGGTCGCCTGTGAGGGTTACCCATGCGGTGTAGCCATAGGTGTTGGTGGATTCACTTGCCGCCACCATCGCCACATCCGTGGCAACCTCCACAAAATCCGCGGTCCAGCCGATTTCCGGTTGCCAGTAGGTGTCACCATAGCGCCAGTCGTGAACCACACCGGCTCCCAGCAGGCGGTTGTCGGTCGTGATCACGAGCACGCCATACCCCGAGCCTTTCGTCGAGACCTGACGGACCCCGCTCATCACGAAGCCCCAGTGCGGATCAAAATAGTCCGGATCTCCCGCAGCCTCAGCGGCCCCGCGGCCCAAGCCGCCATAAGACCAGGCCCCGGCCGAATACAGATCCCCGTTTTCAAGCAGAATGAACCCGGTCCGGTCCGAAAATGCGGCTTGCGCCACTCCCGAACGGACAAAGGTCAGGTTTTCGACCCAGGCGTTGTGACCCTGGCCAAGCTGCCCATAGGTGTTGTGACCTGTAACGTACAGGTCGTATGCATGGGCCATCGAACCCATCGACAGAACTGCCGACAGGAGCGAAAGCATGAGTGTTCGTTTCGTCTTATTCATCGTATGTATGTGTGTATCGATATGACCCGGAATCGGGCCGTTTAGTGGGATCTTCTAAATTTCGGATAGATGCGGATGGGACGGGGATTTCCGGCGGATGCCATTCTTGCCGGCATCCGCTGGGCTGTTTCCCGCCATGTTCGGGGCAAGAGGCAGGTGTTTTTCCGGGGCCCGGCCTCAGGTCCAATCTGCCGGATTGGCGTTGATCCAGTGGTAGGGCGGTGGGTTGGGATCCTCAAGGCGCTTGCACTTCCACGGTTTCCTCAGTTCGGTTTTTTCCGGGAAGCGGGCCGGGAGATCCATGAGAGCGTCGAAGCACTTCTCGAGGGCGATCATTTCCGGTTCGTTGCCGTCGGCTATTTCGAGGAACCCGTCGGATGGTTCGGGAAAATCGGGATTCATTTTGTGTGGCACATTCATAGAGGAAGTCCTTGGATGGGGTTGATGATTCAATTGTAGAGGAGTTCGGCCCTGATTTTGAATCTGGCATCGGCCTCATAGGAGGGGTCGAACGCCTCGGGCCGGGTGATGTATAGTCTGGCGCACAATCGGTTGACCTGATCGGGAATCCGGGTGTCGATGTTGTGTATTATGGCGGTTTCACTGATTGCCTTTGCCAGGGGCCTGCTTATAGGCAGGAATTCATCCAGATACCCGCATGGACGGTATTCGAACAGCGCCCACAGATGCTCGACGCCGAATCGCAGCGAGATGAACTCCTTGAGCTCGCCCAATAGAGATTGAAGGTGTCCATAGTGGTGAGCGAATACGATCAGGTTGTCTCCGCTGCGGTAGTGGCGCATCTCGGACCACATCATATGCTCATCGTAATCCTCATCTTCGCGTTCCTCTTCTCCGGCGTCGAAGTCTGAGATGATCCGGTCGATTTTGGACATCACCACATTTTCGAGCCACCGCTCGGTCTGGAGTCCCTGGAGTGGACCGTCGATGATCTCTCCGGATTCGAGGTAAGCCCGCAGGAGGACCCGGAGGTTGCTCATAACAAGTGACATGTCGTGGGATTGATCCGGAGTTGATTCCCATTTTGCGTAGTCGCTCTTGCGGATCGCTTTGATGACATCATCCAAACGGATCTGCTCGCGAACTGGAGCTAAAGTGGTGCGCATGACCCATTCGAAGCGGCTGTGGCTGTGCTTCACCCAGTCCAACAGGGTCCGGGCATTGGCCTGTGTCGTCCCCTGAAAGAGACTTTCCGGGCTCTGGGTGAAGATGCGTTTGTCTTCGATTGCGGCACGGTAGGCCATCGGGATACGCTGTTCGAGCATCGCCACGGTGAGGTAGCGCAGGCAGAAGTGGGTGAACGGGATCCAGGTAGCCGTCCGGGTGGTGTTGAGCTCGGGCACATGGATCTCGCAAATCCGGGCCTTTGCTTCCCGTGTGATTCGCTTCCAGTTTCTGGAGTCAGTCAGTGCATCTCTCACGACATCGGGAGTCGGGAACTCGGGCTCGATCGCGTTGAAGGCGGCGCTATACCATGAGCACATGCGGTCATGCAGGGCCGCTTGGATCACGCGATCGAGGAACTCGGTGTGCTGGAAAATGTGTCTGGGAGTAGGTTTCATAGATTGGGAAATCGGGTTGAGAATCGGGGTTGAATGAAGAATCGATGGTTCAGGACTGGTGGTCCGGGTTGCTGCAATCGCCTGACAGGTCGGTCTCGGGCTCTGTGCCGATATAGCAGCCGAACAGCCAGGTCTCGATCACCGGGCTCCGGTTTTTGCAGAAGTGGCTGTTCAGGTATTGCTTGAAGCTTTCGAGCTTTTCCATGTAACGGGGATTCGTGGTCAGGGCCTCGCGTTCTCCGATCGCTTCGGACGGACTATGGGATTCCCATTGCGCTCCTTCGTCCTCAAACCACGGGTTCGGGTCGATGTGATAGAGGGCCAGGTCCTCTGGTCTGACGGCTCCTTTTGTGGGGTCGAGTGCGGTAAATACAGGAACTTGCTGTCCCTGTCTCCACTTCAAATGTATGCTACCGGATGGTTCCGAGGTATCCGCGGACGCTTTGCTGGCCGCGGACGGATCCGGATCATCGGGGGCCGGGCAGTCCTCCATCGATTGTTCAAGGAGTTCTTCGACGGATGATGAGTTTGCCAAGACCCTGGCGTTCTTTTCGCGCAAAGTGATCTCCGACATCCGGTCCGATATGCGCGTCGTGAAGTCCTCCAGGGATGACACGTCGCTGAAAAAGCTATGCTTCTGCTTCTTGAGCATGAGATTTCCCATGATGCTCTCGAAGATACGCATGCCCTGCTTATCAAAATTGATCGTTGCAGGATCGATCGTTTCACCCAGCGATTCCGCAAGCTCCTCGATTCCGGTGGACTTGAGGAGCTGGGCGATCTCGTGGGTCGAGGTGGGATAGCTGAGGATCTGGATGTCCGTGTGAAAACGGGCGGTGAGCTCAGCCGGGATCATTTTCGCTTCGTGGATCCGCTCCTCAAACGGCACCTCATGCGTGTCGATCGCCGGTGCAAACCCGAGCGTTTTGGGCTTGGGACACGCAAACACATCCTGCCAGGTTCCGCTGCCGACGATCCATAGACGGTGGGCGATACTCTGACGTACGTGGGCAACCTCTTCGCTGGGTACCTCCTCACCTTTTTCCCATGCCTCAAAAGGAAACGCGTGATCAAGCACACCCCAGAGCTCGTTGCAGAGCGAACGGGACCAGCTGCTGTCGCCGGTGTTTCCAATCTTGTCAAGCTCGTCGATGTGAACGATCACAAGTGGGTTGCTCCTGACCTTGTTGAGGATGCGGAACACAGTCGTACCCCCGGCGTTTTCCCGTGCTCCCTGAACCATCCAATCCCCATAGGTGATCGGGAAGTATTCCGCTTTGAGTAATGCGGCCACCTTCTTCACGAGGAAGCTCTTTCCAGCGCCTGTCGGCCCTGCGATCAGCGGGAAAAGGCGCGGCCTGAGGGTGGTCGTCGGCGTGTTTTCCTGGGAGAAAAACATCAAACCGAGTTCAATCAGGTTCTTGAAGACGGCGTTCTGCGACGCGGAAAGTGACGGGTCTGAAATATCGTTCATAGAATTGGAATAATCGTGGGCGTTTTGGGGATAATCAGCGGGTGATTCTGTGGTGTTTCAGGTGGTCGGATTCGCGCATGAGCTTGAGGTTGGAAGGGTGGTTGTTGAGCTTGTTGTGGTCGATGTGGTGGA
>JAPXRV010000142.1:0-6944 GCA_033813415.1 Opitutales bacterium
CGACTATGATTCGGTCCGGGCAGATCATGTCGCCGATCACCGGCGTCTGTTCGATCGGGTGGTTTTGAATCTTGGAGAAAACGATGCCGCGGGGAAGCCCACCGACCAGCGGATCCGGGAGTTTTTTGACGGTAATGACCCGCAACTCGTCAGTCTCTACTTCCAGTATGGGCGCTACCTGCTGATCGCATCGTCCCGGCCGGGAACTCAGCCGGCCAACCTTCAGGGGATCTGGAATGAGCATCTGTTTCCGCCATGGGACAGCAAATACACCGTGAACATCAATGCGGAGATGAACTATTGGCCTGCCGAACCCACGAATCTGGCTGAGCTGCATGAGCCTTTGTTTGCGATGCTGGAGGATTTGGTGGAATCGGGTGGGGCGGCTGCCCGCGAATTGTATGGTGCCCGGGGATGGGTGGTGCATCACAACACCGATTTGTGGCGGATTGCGGGTCCGGTGGATGGTGGGTTTTTCGGAATGTGGCCGATGGGTGGCGCATGGTTGAGCCAGCACGCATGGCAGCATTACCTGTTCAGTGGGGATCAGGCATTCCTCAAACGGATCTATCCGGTCCTGAAAGGTGCCGCTTTATTCTATGTGGATGTGCTTCAGGAACATCCAAATGGAGAATGGTTGGTTGTGAGTCCCGGGATGTCTCCGGAGAATGCGCATGTGCATGGCACGACCCTTTGCGCGGGTGCCACGATGGACAACCAGTTGGTGTATGATGTGTTTTCAAATGCGATGGAGGCTGCGGAGCAATTGGGGGTGGATGCCGAATGGGTGGAAGAATGGCGGTCCATGCGATCCCGTTTGCCGCCCATGCGGATCGGGCGTTTCGGTCAATTGCAGGAATGGCTTGAGGATTGGGACCGTGAGGATGACCGGCACCGGCACGTCTCCCACCTCTACGGATTGCATCCCGGCGACCAGGTATCCCCGTATGCGACCCCCAATCTCTTTGGTGCGGCCAGGCAGTCCCTTGAATACCGGGGGGATGAATCCACCGGTTGGTCGATGGGCTGGAAGGTCAACCTGTGGGCGCGCCTGCTCGATGGCAATCGCGCGCTTAAGCTGATCCGGGAGCAATTGACTCCATGCACCAATATCGACGGATACGATGGTAAAGGAGGGACTTATCCCAACCTTTTCGACGCGCATCCTCCCTTTCAAATCGATGGAAACTTCGGATGCACTTCCGGAATCAGCGAGATGTTGGTCCAGTCCCACGACGGGTTTGTTTTCCTGCTTCCTGCTTTGCCAGACGCATGGCCTTCCGGCTCGGTCAAGGGACTTCGGACAAGGGGCGGATTTACTGTCAACATGGTCTGGAAGGATGGAGTGCTTACCCAAGCGGAGATCCATTCAGCATTAGGCGGGGTCTGCCGTGTGCGTTCGCATGTTCCTTTGGTTTGCGATGTTCCGATGAATCCGGTTTCCGAAGGAGATGCACATCCGAATCCGCTTTTCCGGAAAAACCCGGTGCGGGATGCGGACCTCCCCTCGGCAGGCAGTAACCCTGTCTCACAACACGCGATCCGGAAAACATTCCTCTACGACATTGAGACAACCCCGGGTTCCGTTCTGCATTTGAGGCATGCCATGGAACCGGGTGGCGATGCCCCGATGATCGTCTGCGAATGACTTGAATGCGTCCGACAAAAATGAATACTGAATCTTCCAAAGCTCCACGCACGAGGATCTCATCATCCATTTGCTTTGCCGTGCGATCATGCTTCGCTATCGTTTTATCACCGGCTTTCAATTAATCACCCACAAAAGATGAATCCTATCGATATGAAACCATTCGCTTATCCAAGATCCGGCAGACTATCACTGGCTACAGCTTTTCTATTATCTGGATTGTCCCTTTGCTTTGGGAACGGCATCGTGGCGGCCGGTTCGGAGCAGGCCGTTGGAAATCCTGACGGTTGCAATGCTGCCAGTGCAAATCCGGTGGCGTTCGATTGGTTCGAATACTCAGGAACAGACCCGGACGCAACCGGGCCTTTGAAACCCGGGACCATCCGCAATCCGGTATTCTCCGGGTTCTATCCCGATCCCAGTATTCATCAGGTTGGAGCGGACTACTACCTCATCAACTCAACCTTTGCTTACTTCCCGGGGCTCCCGATCTTTCACAGTCGGGATCTGGTGAACTGGCGGCAGATTGGGCACATCATCGATCGTCCGGAGCAATTGCCCTACGATGGAATTTCGGTATCCAACGGGCTCTTCGCACCGGCGCTCACCTATCACGACGGCACATACTACGCGGTCTGCACCATGGTCGGAGGACAGGGCAATTTTGTCGTTACGGCGACGGATCCCGCGGGGTCTTGGTCCGATCCCGTCTACACCCCGTTTGAAGGGATTGATCCTTCCCTGTTCTTTGATGATGACGGGCGGGCATGGATGGTGAACAACGGTGCGCCGGTTGGTGATCCGCTGTATGAGGGGCACCGCGCGATCTGGATACAGGAGTTCGATCCTGTGGCCAAAGAGATGATCGGGCCGCGCCAGGTTTTGGTGAATGGAGGGGTGGATATTTCGACCAAACCGATTTGGATTGAGGGTCCACATCTTTTCAAGGTCAACGGCCTGTATTACCTTTCCTGTGCGGAGGGTGGAACCGGTCCGGATCATTCACAGGTGATCTTCCGGAGCGAGAAGGTGGATGGCCCTTATCTGCCATGGAGGGGTAATCCAATTCTGACTCAGCGCACCCTCGACCCACATGTGCCGGGAGCTGTTACTTGCACCGGTCATGCGGACTATGTAATCGGCCCCGATGGAAACTGGTGGGCGGTGTTCCTGGGGGTGCGTCCTTATGAGGGCGATTTCTCTCCGATGGGTCGGGAAACGTTCATGCTGCCGATGGAGTGGACGGAAGACGGTTGGCCGATGATTCTCCCCTCCGATCAAAGGGTGCCTCTGGTTCTGGATGCTCCGGCTGGCGCAAACTTTATCGCGAATCCGGAATTGCCAATGAGCGGCAGTTTCAAATGGAGGGACGATTTTACTACATCGGATCTGTCCCTCCTGTGGATCATGCTGCGGGCTCCTGCCCAAGAATGGTGGGAGGTGGATCCAAGTGAGGGACTCCTGAAGTTGGTTCCCCGCCAGGAGAAACTCTTTGAAAGGAATAACCCGAGTTTCCTTGGTCGCAGGATTCAGCATCCGGTATTCGAAGCTTCCCTTGCTTTTGCACCTCCGGTCGAGGCGGGAGTTTCTGCTGGACTGGCGGTTTTCCAGAACGATACCCATCACTACTACGCAGGGGTGCGTCGACAAGGGGACGGGCTATTCTTGTTCCTCGAACGCGCCCTTAAGGATGCGGTGGATGAGATCGCTTCTGTGGCATTGCCGGTATGCGAATCCATTTCCCTCCGGATCATCAGCGATAAGGCTTCTTGCCGTTTTGAGTATTCAGTGGCTTCCGGAGACTGGGTTCCCTTTGCCACGGATCTCGATGCAAAAATGCTTACCACAGCTGTGGCAGGAGGATTTGTCGGGGCAACTGTCGGCCCGCATGCCCGGATAGACTGAGCGGGCGTCCGTTCCTTTTCCTCCGCCTCCGGGGAGGGTGATTATCTTCATAAGATTTTGGTTTAATGTAAAGCTGCACGGAATTGGAAATCTCTCAAAACCCGTGAACAAATAACACTTTGGGTGATCCAATTCATTGAATCCTGTTTTGCAGCTTTTGTCGTTGTTATGTTCTAGGGGTAGAAATTACACACATGAGTTGGCGAATTTCAGCAGGATGAAAGGTTGTGATCAACCATCATAGAGGGTCTCTTCCATTTATGGGAGAGGCCCTTCTTTGTTGTCCCCTTAGCGTGCGCCTGATGCACTGAAGGACAGGTCGTCGTTCTCCTCATCCGTGGCTTCCACTGTGACGGAGATTGTTTCTTCAGCAGGGACGGCAGGTCGCGGTGAAGCGCCAGGGTGAGGCCGACGCGTCCGCACTGTCCTGTCCGATGGCTCCGAACAACACATCGCCTACCATCCGTCCGGGCAGGTCAGCCGCACATGGGGCAGCCAGCAATACCCCGTCGGCTACACTTACGATGCGCAGGGCCGCATGCTCACCCAGTCCACATGGCAGCACTACAACGCCACCACCGGGGAGGGCACCGGCACCCCCGCGCTCACCCGCTGGATCTACGACCCCGCCACCGGCCAGCTCGCCCAAAAACAGCACGCCGACGGCAAGGGTCCCTCCTACGGCTACACTCCCGGCGGACGCCTCGCCTCCCGCACATGGGCACGCGGCACCAGCACCACCTACGTCTATGACGATGCAGGCATGATGCGCTCCCTCGACCACAGCGACTCCACCCCCGATGTCGCCTTCTCCTACACCCGCACCGGCCAACTCGACACCGTGCAGGATGGTGCGCTCTCAGGCAGCGGGATCGCCACTCCGCGCTTCACCCACTCCTACACCTACAGCTCCATCGGGCAACTCGCCACCGAGTCCTCCGCTACCACCGTCGGGCGCACCCTCACCCGCGTCTACGAGATCGACGGCACCGTGCCGGGTCGCTCCATCGGCTGGGACCTCCATACCCCGGATGATCCCGCCGCCGCGCCCTCCCATTGGCAACGCTACGGCTTCGATGGGGCAGGGCGCTTGAACGCGGTCAGCTCCCCCGCAGGTGAATACAGCTACACCTATGTGGAGCAGTCGCATTTGCTTGCCTCCGTCACCGGTCCGGTTCACACTGTCACCAATTCCTACGAATCCGGACGCGATGCGATGACCTCCAAAACCAACGCCGCTGCTTCAGGCACAGTTTCACGCTTCGGCGCGAGGTATGACGCCCTCGGTCGCCGCATCGAAACCTCCCGCAGCGGTTACGCCTTCGCACAAAACTTCGTCAGTGATTATCAATACGATTTGCTCGGACAGTTGACCAAAGACGAACGTTTCGCAGGGGAAGTTCCTGGCGATCCGGCGGCGAAGTTGGAGGGAGAATCTTTCTCCTTTTTGTATGATGGCATCGGCAACAGGCTGACCGCGCAGAAGGGAACGGACACCACCGCCTACACCCCTAACGCCCTCAACCAATACACCGACATTGACGGCATCGAGCCGGTCTATGATGCGGATGGGAACCTCTTCTCCGATGGCAAAAACCGCTACCATTGGGATGCCGAAAACCGCCTGACCTTGGTCGAGCCTTTGGTCGCAACCGAAGGCAGCAAGCGCTTGGAATTCAAATACGACTACATCGGTCGGCGCGTGAGCAAACAGGTCTGGACCCATACCGGAGGCTCATGGACCGACGAAAGCACCACCGCCTTCGTCTACGACGGCTGGAACCTCATCGAGGAAGTTTCGACTTCCTCCCATACCGCCTCCATCAACCACTACACCTGGGGCCTCGACCTTTCCCTCTCCCTCCAGGGAGCAGGCGGAGTCGGCGGATTACTCGCCCACACCCACACCGATTCCAGTGGCTCCTCCCAAACCTTCCACTACACCTATGACCTCAACGGCAACGTCTCCGAGGTCCTGGATGAGTCCGGCTCTATCGCCGCCCACTACGAATACGGCCCATTCGGCGAAATGCTTGTTGAAAGCTATTCAGCCGGGCTCGGGACGGCAGTCGCGAGCTTCAGGTTTTCAACCAAGTACTTCGACGCAGAGTTGAAAACCTTGTATTACGGCTTCAGATATTATGATCCCGAAACCGGCCGGTTCGTTTCACAAGATCCTGTTGGAGACCTTGTTTTTTCAAAAAGAATTATGTCCGAAAACGAATTAACTGCCCAAACGATCACTCATGAATCGCTCAATCTTTATCTCTTTGTATTTAATGATCCTCTAAGGAAGTGGGACTACCTTGGTCTTTGGGGCGACATTCGGCGAGAGAGAGAATCCAGAGCTAATGTCTGTTCGGATAGTGATTCTGATACATGGGCAACGCTTGCGGTAAAAGCTGGGATGGCACCGAGTCAATATATGCTGTGGGCGAAGAGAAAAGATGGTGGTGCCGTTGGGGAAACTCCTGAGAAGGGGCATGTCTATACAGTTCCAAACACGATGTTTTATGGCAATCATGGCTACTTCACATCAATGTTTCCAATGTGGTCGTATAAGATGGCAGCTTGGGGTCTTGGTTTCGCGAGTAAACGCGAGAATCGATTGGGCACCGCTCTGAGTGATCCTGATGCGTATGCGGTTGTTTACGTGGCGCACGGGTTGCTTGCTCGCGGGAGAGGAGGTGACGACACTTCGGGCTTCACTGGCGGCATCAAAGCTCAGGATGGCTATTATCAGCCTCCGACGACTCCGGAATTCACAAGTAAGACAATTGAGCTTATTGTCCCAGTTGTTCATCATGCTTTGGGAGAGGTTCGAATAGCAGGTTGTCACACTGCTGACGCAAAGTGGGAAACTCTCGTTTCCGTGAACGGGACTGCCACACTGAACTCTACCTCCCCTTATTTCTGGAATATTAACTCAGCTCCGCAAGTAACAAGAACAGGTCTCGCACAATAATGAAGAAGTCTCAAAGAATTTGGATTGTCGTGGGCACGATAGGAATTATGTTTCTTTTTGGAGCCCTGTGTAATATTCGGATCCTTTATGACGGCAATGGACACCTCTTGGCTTGGAGAGTTTTTCTTCCATGGTCTGGGGAATCCATGAAACCGGATCAAGGTTATAAGTGGGTATGCGCAAAAGCAGATGCTGCTGCCCCTGGAGAGACGGTAACCGTATTTGAAGCTCGGTTATACGGTCTTTTGGGTAGGTTTTGGGTGCTTATTCCATCGGATGAAGAAGGATGACATGGGTGTTTGAAGTGGCCCCGGAAAACTGGACAGGAGGGCAAGCTATGAACAGACTACCAAAAAGGAGAAAAAAGCATGTCCAAGAAACGCCGCTCATTCAGTGCCGAGTTCAAAGCCAAGGTTGCCCTGGAGG
>JAPXRV010000143.1:0-6844 GCA_033813415.1 Opitutales bacterium
GGTGCTGGATTTACGGCATCCGAGTTTTCGTTCAACAGCGGTGAGGGGCGTTGTCCCCATTGTCAGGGCCTGGGGTATGAGCAGATCGAGATGCAATTCCTCTCGGATGTGTTCGTGAAATGCCCGGTGTGCGAAGGAAAGCGCTTCAAGCCGGAGGTCTTGGAAATTGTCTGGAATGACAAGAGCATTGCGGACGTGTTGGAGATGGACATCGATCGGGCGATCGGCTTTTTTCGTTCGAGGCCGGCGATTGTGGCGTGTCTGAAGCCTCTGGCTGAGGTCGGCTTGGGATACCTGCAGATGGGGCAGGCTATGAATACGCTGTCGGGTGGCGAATCGCAGCGGCTCAAGGTTGTGCGTGCGATTCAGGAGGCGGATTCCCGCGCGGGAAAGTGCCTGCTTTTGCTCGATGAGCCTACCACTGGACTTCACCGGCAGGACGTGCAGCAGTTGCTCGCTGTGTTTCAGCGCATCGTCGAAATGGGGCACAGCATCATGGTGATCGAGCATCATCTGGATGTCATCCGTGCCTCGGATTGGGTTGTTGAGATGGGTCCGGATGCCGGAAAAGATGGTGGGCGGATTATCGCGGAGGGAGCCCCGCAGTGGATCGCCTCGCTGGATACTCCGACCGGGGTTGCGCTTCGGGCGGAGCAAATGGGCGATTTCCGGGATCCTGTGTTGTTGAAGGTCGCCGAGGGGCGTGTTCCTGTCCTGCGTAGTCCGAACCTTCAGATCAGGGGGGCAAGGGAGCATAACCTGCGTAACCTTTCACTGGAGATCCCGTCCCGTTCGATCACCGTGCTGACCGGGGTTTCGGGGTCCGGAAAGTCGACTTTGGCCTTCGACATCATTTTTGCCGAGGGGCAGCGCCGGTTTATGGAGTCCATGTCGTCCTACGCGCGGCAGTTTGTGGAGCAGCTTCCGCGTCCGGATCTCGATGACCTGAGGGGGATTTCGCCGACGGTTGCGATCGAGCAGCGGGTCACCCGTGGGACCCGGAAGTCCACCGTGGCGACGATTACCGAGGTGGCGCAGTATTTGCGCCTGCTGTATGCCCGTATCGGGGTGCAGCATAGCCTCAAGACCGGTGAGCCCTTGGTGGCGATGTCACCGCATGAGGTGGGTTTGCGGGCCTCCGCTTTTGCAGGCAATTGGCAAAAGGAGTCGGGTGCATCCGGTTCGGCATCGTTGTTTCTGTGCGTGCCGGTGATTCGGGGACGCAAGGGGCATCATCAGCCGCTGGCGACCTGGGCAATCGAGCACGGCCATGAATGGATCCGTTGTGATGGAGAACTTGTTCGCCTGGATGCTTTCCGGAAACTTGACCGGTATCGGGAACACGATGTGGAGGTGATTCCGTCCGTGCTCCGGGCCGACTCGGGGTCGACCGGGCTTGAAACCTTTTCGGAAGCATTCGGCGAAGCCCTGAAACTCGGAAAAGGCGTCTTTTTCATGGTGGATGATACCAGCCGGGTGGTGGCGACGTTCTCCACGCGTCGGGTGGATCCCGTGTCCGGCATGTCGTATCCGGATCTGGATCCGAAGCACTTTTCGTGGAATTCCTCGCGTGGATGGTGTGAGACTTGCCGAGGGCATGGGAAGGTCTACCGGTGGTTAGTCGAGGAAGAACAGGCCCCCGCATGGATTGCGTCACTGCCGGATGGCAGCGTATGCCCGGATTGCCACGGGGATCGACTCAATCCCATCAGCCGGAATGTCCGTTTGCCGTTCATAGATGAATCGAGTGCCTCGCTTCCCGAGTTGCTTCGTTTGAATCCGCGCGATCTCCTCGCCCGCCTGAAGGATGTGGCACTGGATGATCGTGGGCGGGCAATCATGACCGATATCTATCCCCAGATTGTCGAGCGCCTGGCATTCATGGAGCAGGTGGGGATCGAATACCTGACGCTGGATCGCGAGACCCTTACGCTTTCGGGTGGCGAGTCCCAGCGCATCCGCTTGGCGTCGCAGCTTGGCACGCACCTGACCGGTGTGCTCTACGTGCTCGATGAACCCTCCATCGGGCTGCATCCGCGCGATAACCAACGTTTGATCGACTCGCTGATTCGTTTGCGCGACAAGGGAAATACCCTGGTTGTGGTGGAGCATGACGAGGACACCATGCGCCAGGCGGATCACATCATTGATCTGGGGCCTGGCGCAGGCTCACAGGGTGGCCGCATCCTCGCTCAGGGAACCCTGCAGGAGGTTTTGGCCTCACCGGATTCGATCACGGGCCGCTATCTTGGCAAAGGAATCGCCCATCCCATGCGCGGAAGCTACCGTGAGTTGCCTCCCGATTGGAGCCCACGACGTAAGCTCAAAGATCCGGATTGGCTGGTGATGACGGGTGCGGGTTTGCGCAATTTGAGGGGTCAGGATCTGCGGATTCCTCTGGGGCGCCTAACCATGGTCTGTGGGGTATCCGGTGCGGGGAAATCGACCTTGATCCGGGATTTGCTCATGCCCGCGGTGGGTTTGGCGATCCGGGAGTCGTCCTCCCGCATTCAGGGCAAGGACTGCGTCAGTGCCCAGCTCTATGTCGAGGACGGATACACCGCTGGCTCACGGGATGCTCCCTTCAAGACGCTCCACAATGGCGATGTGTTTTCAAAGGTGATTGAAATCGACCAGAATCCGATAGGAAAAACCCCAAGGTCGATCCCCGCAACCTACATCGGGGTATTTGACACCATTCGCGAGATCTTTGCGTCCGCTCCGGAGGCCAAGGTGAAGGGCTATCAGGCTGGAACCTTTTCATTCAACACTGCGGGCGGACGTTGCGAAGTCTGTAACGGAGGGGGCAGGGTGAAGCTTGAGATGAGTTTCATGCCTGATGCATGGGTGGAGTGCGATGCCTGCCGTGGTCAGCGTTTCCGCGATGAGGTGCTCGACATCCGTTGGCGCGGAATGAACATCGCGGATGTGCTCGGAATGTCGTTCAACAAAGCCCGTGAGTTTTTCTCCTTCAACAGTGGGCTGAGCGAGGTGTTTCAACTGATGGTGGATACGGGCCTTGGATACCTCAAACTGGGCCAGATTTCCCCAACCCTTTCCGGGGGCGAAGCCCAGCGGGTCAAGATGGTCAGCGAACTGGTCAACGGGATTCCCGCATGGCGCGATCGCGTAAGGGGTGTCCGCGGCCGGAATCTGTATGTCCTGGAGGAACCCACCATCGGATTGCACGCGAGCGACTGCGAGCGGCTCATCGGGCTCTTGCATAAACTGGTGGAGCAGGGGCACACCGTCATCGTGATCGAGCACAACGTGGATCTGCTGGCGGAGGCCGACTACATCGTGGAGGTTGGTCCGGGCAGCGGCGCGGAAGGCGGCAGCATCCTCTACCAAGGGGCCTTAGCCGGATTAAAGGACTGTCCCGATAGCCCGACCGCCCCGTTCTGTTTTCGCTGATTCCAGGCGTGGTGCAGAGTATCTCCCCATGCGGCCTATCTGAAGGGTCTGTCATCAAGGCGGATCAGGATGTTTGTCCGGTTTTGCCTCTGGCAACGGTGGCATGGCTTTTTCCGTTTGTGAAAGGTGTGCAAATACCGCATCGAGCACGCGCGGATCCACTTCAATAATCGCAAACCAGTGAGGTCCGACTAGGATTCGTTCATACATGCAGTAAAAGGTGGAGTGCGAATCGCCCTTATAAACAGTGAAGTCTCCTTGTGGCAAGCACCAGCATACTGTTCGTCCTCCGATCATTTGCCCAATTGTCGCCCAGATGTTCAGTTGGGGTTTCATGGTTTCCAACATGGACGCCAGGACAGGGATCTGTGCTTTCGGAATCGATTTCCTTACCTCTGTAATTCTATTGTCAGCATGATAGAGGTAGTTTACAACAACGGAATCGGCGGATCTGAAGTCATCGGCTATGCTTTTTACCTTATGGAGTTCCCAATATGACAACATGAAGTAGGTCGTTATGACAAATGCAGTTGCAATGCGAAAAAACACCTTGGTGTTATTGCTTGTCTTTGGTAGAATAGATGCCAATAGGAATGCCGGTATGAGAAAGCATGATATGTAAATATAGTCAAATGCTTCGTTTCTTAAGTAAACGTCGCTAAAAATCCAAATCATTCCCACAAGCATCATCAAAGCGTACAGCGGAATAATCACTATCCTTAGTGTCCAGTAAACGATCTTTAAGACGACTGCGATTATGGATAAAATGGGTCTCATGGGTAATGAATGGATTTAGATTATCATGAACTGACGGTTCATCAACTCAATTGTGTGTTCATGGGGATCATCCGAATGGCTGGCGAAATAGGCTTCGTGATTCTCTTTTTTTGTATCAAAAATATTTGGCGAGGGACGAGCCATCCAGCGAGCTTTGCGAGCGATGTTAGAATGCTCTTTCTTGAACAACGTTCGCCCGTTGGGCTCACTAAGATCCGCTGCGCGGACCACGATACCCCTCGCGAGCTCGGGCCAGCAGGTTTTGAATACAAGGATTTGTTCTCACGCAGAGACCCCAAGACCCCAAGGAAGAATTGGGGACTCACACCGATCCCCTGACTCCGGTTCACCTCTTCTCTGTGGATTTTGTGATCTAAGTGGCTCAGACTCTTCTTTCCTCCATGCTCTCGGTGTCCTTTGCTTCGCGCTATCGCTTGCGTGTCGCCTTCGGATCGAAAGTGGTGAATAGAACTCTTTTGGACAGGATTTTAGGATCGACAGGATTGAAGAATATTTGTCTCAGGCCCGTTTTATCCGGAGAGCCGGATCCGCACTTCCCCCGTCGATCTTCGAGGTATGGAGGCCACGCGAGGCGCAAAGGGAGGTTGACTTGAGTCATCGTGCCCGTAGCGGGACGCGTAAGCGTTCCGACCCTGGATTCGACAACTGGCGCGCTTGTCATTCAGGTCGATAGATCGCATGATTACTTATCAAGGCCCCATGGCCATCGCATTTACTTGCCTCGGGAAACGAAAATCGCATAGTCTGGACCCATCCCTCCATGAATCTATCCCAGTTTATTCCTCCACTCCTTTACTTATAACCCACACGTCGGAACCTCGTCCTATGTCCAGAGCCTGGTCAGTCTGTATCAACGAAAGAGCCACTGCCACTTCTGGCGTCTCCAAAAAAAACATGATTAATTTGACTGACACTTTTTCAGCGTTTCAAAAAAGATCTATTTTGACGTAAATAGAAATGTAATACAGCAGTAAACAATATGGAAAATTCAATAATAAACCCGGATAGTAACGACATTTGGAGTGTTGTGCTAAGAGACTTGTATGATAATGTATGCCATGATGGTGAGATGTTTGATTCGTATTCGAAAAGAATGTCGGATGGTGAACGTATAGTTATGTTATTGTACTTTTTTGTCTCAGAAGTCGCAAACGGAGGAATAGAGCAGTTTATCGAAAATGACTCTGGCGATTATTTTGATGATGTTTGCTGTGGTCTGGTGGCTATTGGAGCTGATATTGAAGCAGATGCTCTCAATCGGGTAAGGAATGTTGTTTTTAACGGAAATGTTCCCAAGTTTCGAAATGAAAGATGTGATATATATAATCACTATTCTGAAGTATCGGATGTGGATAATAATTTTTTTGATGAAATTAATAGCCATTTCGAATGGTGTGAGAATATTCATTGGCTCACATGTAAATATATCAATGAACATCCTGATGATTTCAAGAGGGTCGGATTATGAAGATATTACATGGGTATTTGTCAGGAAAGCTGGGATGGACAAAGCGACGGTAAAAAAGAATGCCTGTCATTTAGGCTGAAAGATAATTATGAGTATGTTCGATAGATCTAATTTCGTCAAATATGATTTTTTCAGCCGTTTCCCTATTACTCGTTCAGAAGGTGGGTATTCTTTTGACATAGAGTATATGGATGGAATGTATGATGAGATAGCTCTGAATTGTCCTTATTCTGGATCCGTCGGGTTTGGAAGACGCTGTGTAGACGAGGTGGCGTGGTTTAAGATTGTTGTCGGTGATCAGCCACTTGGTTTTCTGATTGAGTTTTTCGATGACGTGGGGTTGGGTAGTTGTGTTAAGTATGATCCAGATGGAAATCTAGTGACCGGTCACTATTGTGGAAATTCAGGCGATATTGTTAAGCAAAAAAAGGGGCGCATCGTGTGCTTTAGTGATGATGTGTTCGCTATTACATTGTACGAAGACTGCAGAGGAAACATTGAGATGGTTGGATTCGATAATCTGATCTCGATTGCGAATAACTGTCCTAAGAAGAGTGCGAAATCAGTAATTAGGCAAATTCGATTACAGGACGGTTCATGGAGAAATATTCTCGCTGAAGTATAATGATATTATAGGTATTTGCATTGGACTATAGCTCCGTATGGAAACAGTAGTTTATTAGGTCTTTAGTTATGCTTAAGTATCATGATAGTTGTCCTCGTTATGATGGCAATATGATATATCAGTATCGTGATTTGGATCAACATATGTCTCTCAGTTTTGTTGAAAAACACGAGAATGTTGTATCGTTGACCGTGTCTTGGTCGTCTGATTTATGTGTGGGATCGTCTCCGATTAGTCCAATTTGGCGTAATTTTGGGTGGTCAGAAGAGAAAGGTTACAAATACACAGAATCGGGGAGAACTCCTTGTTCGGACGGCGATGTGAGAAGCTACCGGGTTCTTCATGAGAAGCCTCCTCTTGCCGTAGTCTATGGATGGATGACAGATGAGAATTCTGATATTCCCGCGATGTATCGAGCTCAGATCGTCGCAATTCTTGAGATCATTGAATCAAAATACATGTGAAAAGGTATAACCACCTGAGTTGAGATCATCCATTCGCTGGAATGAAGTTGTTCGACTTCGCTCCGGGGGGGGGGC
>JAPXRV010000144.1:0-6618 GCA_033813415.1 Opitutales bacterium
CTCGGACCATGCTTGATGAAGGTATTCACCCGACGGGCGGCCGCGAGACTCGTAGGCGCATAGTAGCTGAACTCCGCAGCCTTCGCGAGAACCTCCGGAGTCATCAAGAAGTTCAGAAACAAGTAGGCCGTCTCCTTGTTACGGCTTCCCCGTGGGATCACAAATCCGTCAACCGCAAAGATTGTGTCCTCTTCCGGAATCAAAAAGCGGTAGTCAAGATTCTCGGACAGCAACCATGCCCCGGTGCCACTCCATGTGGGAAGCAGCAGAAAGTCTTTCCATGTGCCATCCTGAACAATGCGATCGCCGACAAATCTCGCACCGCAGGTCTCCACGAGCGAAATCAGGTAGTCCGCCGCTTGCTCAATCTCCGGTTCGGACCGGGAGTTCGGGCTGAAACCCAGCCGGATAAGCGCAAGCCCAAGCGACGTCCGCATCTGGTCTGGAAGCGCCAACCGCCCGTTGAAGAACGGATTCGCGCGATGTGCATCCAGGTAATCCCACTTCCGGGGAAACCCGCCCAGATACTTCACATTGAAACTCATGCCAAAACTGCTATGGAAAACCGGCACAAAGTAGTTCAGACCCGGATCACACTTGAGATCAAACATCACCGGGCTGATCTGATCAAACCACTGCAGCTTGTTGCGATCGATCTGCGTCACTTCGTTCTGACGGATCAGTAAACGCACAGTGTAGTCGCTGGGCATAAGCAAATCCCACTTCTCCCGGTCAGACAGGTAGTATTCCCGCATCTGCTCGTTGCTCTCAAAATAGCTCGCCTCAATCCGCACTCCATAGATCTTCTCAAATGCCTCGAAAAGGGCTGGAGGAAAGTAGTCATTCCAAATCAGGATATGCAGGGATTCGGCTGCGTTATGGATGCGGGGAGGGAGGCTCCGGATATTCCACGACTCGATGGTTTCGCCTATGTCTTTGTCTTCAAGAGGCCGGGTGCATCCTGACCACATGTTGAGAAGCATGAACCCGGCACAAAAGCAGGCAACACAAAGCCCCCGGACCGAAGATGACAATCTGATCTTCCTAGCCATGACTGCCTCAATGGTTCAGGCTGATCAATTCCTGCGTGTTGTTCGACTCGTCCTCCACCGCATCCACGGTTTCAGGCGAAACAATTCCCTCCAGCAGTTTGCGGGTGGACGGATTCAACATCTCCATCACACGCCCCACTCCAATATCCGACTCCACGGCCGGGGTTTCATCGGAGATTGGAGCCGCCTGAACTCCTGACGTCCCCTTTGATGCCGACTCATCCACCGGCAAAGAAAACAGCAGCGGCAAACCACCGGAATCCCGGTTTCCCAGCACAACCACCTTCGAGTTGTTCGAACGGGACAACTCCAGCGTGGCCAGAATCCCCTGAAAGTTGAGGTATTCGGAAAATGCCCCGCCTGTCATCACGATCTTCTGGAAATCCCGTATCCCCTCTGCCTCAATGCGCTTCCGGTCCGCCTCCTTCGCTTCCTTCTGGAGCAGGAAATCGTAACGCAAGGATTGCTGTTCGGCTGTAAGCTTGTGCTCGATAGCCTCGCGGATCCGCTCGGGCAGCTCCATCCGCTTGATCAGCAAATCATCCAATACGATGTTGCGACGATCGAGTCCTGCAAGGGCACCTTGCTTGATGATCTGAAGCAACAATCCCTCGGAGGTATAGATTTCCTCCGGCAAATAATTGGCAACCACCTCGCGCACGTAAGTCTGGACCTCAGGCTTGACCACTATTTCCACGTAATCCGGCCCGATATCCTGATGGAGCCGGGGCAGGTTGTGTTTCTGCGGCCGATACCGGATCGACAATTCAAAACGAATGGGCAAACCGCTCCTTGAGAGTGCGTCAAAGTCATGTGAGACCTGCTGAATCCGCGTGTCGTAAATGTGCATCTTATCCCATGGCCATAGAATATGCAGCCCTTCCCCGTAAGGATGCCGCAAATCAGTCCCACCGACGAATCGCCGCCATAGAACTCCGTTCTCCCCAGGATACACATTGATGAAGATCCGGGGCCATAGAAAGGCCACAGTCAGCAGAAGGATCAGGGATAGGATCAATGAATAGCTCTTGATCGCACGGTATACCACATTTCCGTTGCGTTTGAGCCGAGTCTTCCATGGAGACACTTGATCACTGGGTTCAGGGTCGTTCATTTCAGTAGGTATAATGGTAGTCACTCAATCATCGCGCCGGACGTCTGACACTCTGTCTGAGTTATCGTCAAAACACGGATTACCGTTATTCATATAATCGGCCAAATAGAGGGGGATGCGATCGCATAAGATATCGACCCAAGCGGGTTCATAGCAAGCTAAAACACCTTGTAATCTGCCCTCATGGAACCACACATTGATGTCCACGGGATGGTCCCGCTCAAAAGACCCCGAGATCGTGCCTGCCAAACCTCCCTCGATCCTTTTCCAGAAAGCGCCCGCGCCTTGCTCCTGATCAAATGAGCCAAGGTAGTTCAGCGATGCGAATGGGTGAACGGAAGGCAAAGGGTTTTCATCCTGCGTGGTCCATACTCCGTAGCCCATCCCGCGGGAAGGCACGGAAGCCAGAGCATCCTTAACTTGCCCCAAATGAGAAACCCCATCGATAGGACGTTCCACGACAACCGGATAAAGCGCCGTATACCAACCAACCGAGTGGCTGAAATCGTCTGACTCGGCCCACTCATGCCGCCCATGCGATTCCATCAGCACGCTCACAGCCTCAGCATCGCCCAGCTCAAAGAGAGCGGAACTCAAGGCAGCGAGCAGCATCGCCTGCGTGTCCCTCCCCAACATGCCCCAACCCGAGGATACCGCATCGGGAAACCGGATCTCGCGCAGGTGAGCATCCCGATAACGCCCACAAGGCACCCGATGTTCGGGCATTCGTGCCAGATAATCCTGCCACCAGCTGCGGTCATCCGGATGAAGCCGCGCCCATTCGCGCATGGATCCCGTCCGCACAAACAAGCCTCTGTCCACCGGAAGATCGATGGAATCCGCAGTTTCCTGGTCGAACGATGCGTAAACCCGTGTGAAAGCATCCATCAACACCCGCCACGACACCCAATCCACCACAAGATGATGCGCCACCGCAAGAAGCGCTGACCCATCACTCCTCAGGACAAAACGGACGAGCGGTCCGCGCTCCAGATCAAAAGGACCCGAGAAATCCTGATCACGCCCGCCTTCAGCCTGTATCAACAGCGTCCCCATGGCATCCGGACTCAGGATCTTCCCGGTTCTCCTTCCGTCCGGACCCAGCGGGAAACAACTCCTGAATGCGGGATACAGAACCGCCAGCTGCGCAACCGCCCGGCCGACCTTGACCGGGTCGAGAGGATGCGACGGAACCCAGCGCATCGCCATATTGAAATGCTCCCATGGGCTTGTCACATGGGCCGAGAAAAACCAGCGCTGAACCGGGTTCAGCTCAAATGCGTCATCGGTCTGGTCATGCGAATTCCCGGGAGATGATGACCTTCCGGAACAGGGCTCCAGACTTGCCGCGAAGTCCGACAGAACATCCGATGCGAACAAGTCCCGCAGGGTTCCTTTCCATCCGTGTTGTTTCAGGAAAACAATCACCTGAAGCGCCTTGATCGAATCACCTCCCAGGGAGAAGAAACGGCTCGATCGTCCGGGAACCTTCACGCCTGAGATAGAGGACCATGCCAGCGCGACCAATTGCTCCCGCCCTTCCCTTGGGGCCTCGTCCTGCTCTGCGATCTCCGACTGCGCGAGGCTCGCACCCAGCGCCTTCCGATCCACCTTTCCATTCGGGGAGATGGGCAGGGCGTCCACCACGACCATCCGGGAGGGAACCATATATGCGGGCAAGCGCCTCCTGCAAGCGGCAGACAACACCTCCGCGGACACCTTCCCCGCCACAACACCCACGAGGTTATCCGCGTGAACCAACACACAGCATGCGGTCACCCCTTCCACCTCACGGAGAACATTCTCCACCTCACCGGTCTCAATCCTGAAGCCACGCAGCTTGACCTGAAAATCCATTCTACCCCTGAACTCCAACTGCCCATCCCATCCCCAGCGGCCACGGTCCCCGGTTCGGTACATCCGCTGCCCAGTTTCATATGGATCCGGAACAAAGACCGACGCGGTCAGATCCGGCCGATTCCAGTAGCCATCGGCAACCGTCGGTCCACTGATGCAGATCTCGCCATCGCATCCTCTCGGCACCCGCCTCCCTTCAGCGTCCAGGATGCGAACCGCCACCGGGCCAAGCGGGCGTCCAACCGCCTCTGGCATCCGGCAATCCGCACGAACCCGGTGAACGGTGGCACACACCGAGGCTTCAGTGGGACCATACGCATTCACATAAAGCAGCCTTGAGGCATAGAACCTCGCAAGCTCGGGGTCCGGAGCCTCTCCGGCGGTGATCAACACCCGCAACGGATGCAGGTCGACTTTTCCAATCGCACGCAAAAACGCAGGAGGCAGGGTCACCACGGTTACCTCCGAATCACGCAGCCATCGGACAAACTCCGACACATCTTCACGGGCCCGATCGGGAACAATATGAAGGGAAGCCCCCTGCGAGAATGGAAGGAAAATTTCAGAAAGCGATGCGTCGAATGACATGGATGCGAACTGTGCACAATGGTCCCCGCCCTGCACATCGAATGCCTCGCACTGCGCCGCGATCATCGTCGAAAAGGCCCGATGCGAAACCACCACCCCCTTGGGCCGACCGGTCGAGCCGGAGGTATAAAGGCAATACGCAACCGATTCCGGATCAAGGTCGGGCAATCCCTCTGGGGCCCATCCGTCCTCCGGATCACCCTCCAACAGGGACTGAGCCGACCACACCGGCAATCCAAGTTCTCCGGCCGATCCCCCGCCATCACCTGCGGTCACAACCCCGATGGCACCGCAGTCCTCGAGCATGAAGCGGATGCGATCCATCGGATACGCTGGATCCAACGGCACATAGACGCCACCCGCCCGCATGACAGCGAACATTGCCATCACATAGGAAGCCGATCGACTCCCCAACACCGCCACCCGCGGACTCCCTGCTCCAATCTTGCGACGCAGTCGCTCCGCCATTTTCCGGGTTAGCTGCTCAATTTCATGGTAGGTCCAGGATCCCATCCAATCCCTGAGGGCTTCCCAGTCCGGGTGATCCTTCGACTGTTGTATCAACCAGTCCGGCATCGAACGCCGGCACGCCACCCCATACGCGGAGGATTGCTCCAAATTCCCGAGAATCGATACCGCTTCCGCATGGACCATCGTGAGATCACAGATACGGACATTCGTGGAGCTTGGTAGCCGTCTCATCCAATCGACCCACAACCCGAAAAACTGCTCCATCCGATCCGCTTCATAGATCACCGGATCATACTCAATCCGCACCTCCCACCCCTCTCCGGAATCAAACAGGTTGATCGCCAGATCATACTGGCTGGGTTGGAATCCGGTCTCAAAGGGACGAACCTGAAAACCGTCGGCATGCCACTCCTCCGATTCAATGTTCTGGTAGGCAAACAACACGTCGAACAACGGGGCGCGACTCATGTCACGCGCAAGATCCAACTCTCCCACCAGTTGATCGAAGGGATAGTTCGAATGAGACAGCGCCGCCTGGATCTCCGCAATGCTCTCATCCAGGAAACCCGATACCGTGTCCTGCGGATTCACCTTTTGCCTTAGAGGAAGCAGGTTGACGAAACAACCCACCACACCCTCAAAATCGGGATGCGGCCGCCCCGCCACAGGAGAACCTATGCAGATATCATCTCCACCGGACAGCCGGTGCAGCAGCAGCTGAAGGCCGGCAACCAGGATCATGTAGGGGCTTGCCCCACGATCCATAGCCAAAGCGGAAACCCCATCACGGATTGGCCCGCCGACACTGCCGGTGAACAATGCGCCATTACTGTTTTTCAGGGTCGGTCTGGGATGGTCAAGCGGCAGATCCAAGGGATCAGGCGGAATCTGGAAGCGCTCATGCCAGAAATCCCGATCCGGAACACAGTCCGCAAGGTAACGTTCCTGCCAAACTGCAAACTCCTTGGCCTGGATCCGCAAAGGATCAAATCGCGGCTTCGCCCCCTTTCGCAGTTGCCGATACGCCTGGCTGAGCTCACGACCCAGCAAGGCCAGCGACCAACCATCACTGATGATGTGGTGCATCACCAACACCATTCCGACCCGGCCACCTTCAAGCGCCTGAATCAAAACGCGGATCAGCGGAGCGGATGCCAAATCAAAAGGCTCCTCCATCCACGCAACAGCGTCGCGTCTGAACGTTCCCTCATCCACCGGTTCCTTTCGCACAACAAAGGGCACGACAACCGACTTCAACACGCGCAGCCTGGGCTCCCCTTCCACCTCAACGAAACAAGACCTCAGACTCTCGTGCCGATCAACGAGGCACTGAAACGCCTCCCGCAAACACTCCAAATCCACAGACCCTTCAAGAATGCAGGCCATCGGCATGTGATACGCTAATCCGACACCGTCCCTGAGCTGGCAGAGCAACCAAAGCCGCTTCTGTGTGCGCGAAAGATTGTAGTACTCGGCTTCAACAAGGGGTTCCAGTGTCCTTTCCGGAGACAGGCCGGATGCGGACAAGACGCCAGC
>JAPXRV010000145.1:0-6421 GCA_033813415.1 Opitutales bacterium
AACGTGAAAAACGAAATCGCCAAGGGCAGCACAATTCCAATCGGCTCGAGTCCAGCTCCGGAAATCGCATTTACCGACTCTATCGCAAAATCGAGGTACTTGAAGATAACGAGCAACAACACATTCATCGCCACTCCGAAACCAAGAACCCACCGCAACAGCCGCGAAGACGAAGGCTTGGAAAGCAACAAACCAATCCAGTAATTGAAACAAATGGAGCCCAACAACATACCCAGGTAGCGGTAGTCCCACCACCCGTAGAAAACGAGTGATGACAACAACAACAAACCGATTGGCCATCGATCCTTATGCGGTATCAACCTCACCAAAAAGGCGAAGCACAACCACACAACCGGAAGAAATAGAAAGATGAAGACTGGACTGTTGAAAAGCATGCCTTACTTCGCCTTTCCAATCCGGCGCCGTTCATTACGGAAACCACCTGCCCGCGTTTGCTTCATCCCTGAATGTCGATCCACATCTGCTCAACCCGCCCCTTCCAGAACCTTCTCACATTCCTCGACGAAGTAGGCAGCCAGCTTCGAGGGATGCCACTTCGCATCATAACAGGCCAATACATCCCGGCCGCAATCCCGCCTGGAATCCGCCAACTCATACAATTCGTAGAGCTTGTTTCCGGCAGCTTTCCAGTCCACCTGGGCATCCGACTCGTAGCCCAGTTCACCATATTCGAAAACCTCGAGATCCGGATCAAAGGGCCGATACCAACGCACCGCCATATTATCGGTGGCAACCATACTTCCCATCCGCAACGTGTCGATGATGCGGAACGGAGCACTTCTCCGGAATCCGGAGATGTTCACATTGAACACGGATTCGGAAACCCGGACAAGGTAGTCCGACCATGCGAGTGCATCCCCTTGAATCGAGGGATCCCGGCTGTTCCAGATGCGGGCATCGACCTCCTCCTTGTTCCACCCGCGAAGCCTCCTGACCAGTTCTCCCCGCTTCTCATTGGGGTGCCCGATCCGACCCCCCAGTTCTCCGATCAGACTGCGCTCGTTGTGATAGTTATGGGGAGCGGGCGGCAGCTTTCCATCCTCCCATGGACCCGGACCACGATCGCTTCCGAATGAAGCAAACATCCGGAGTTTCTTCTGCGCGGCGATTCGCTGGCGATCCGCCTCAAGCACCTGAAGATTCCTCGCAAGATTGAGGGTGCTGGTGATGCCACCTGTTGACATCATGGGCCGGATCCTGGCCTTACTCCTCAAAACCTCCGGATGATAGGGTACCCTCACCGTCGTGCTCAGCGGAAAACCCGCATCATGCCACTCGGACGGACATTGCATCTTGAAATACAGATCCGAACGCTCCAGCCACGCCAAAGCATAATTGAACGGAGCATCCGTCACATCATACGCGAAGGTCACGACTTTCCCTCCCCGCTCATAGCGCCCAGCCAATGCGAAATAGTCCACCGGAGCGAGCATTCCAAAGGAGTCCGGCAACTTCTCCAGAAGCTTCCCAAAGACTCTGGGATGACTCCGGAAAAACCGATCCATGGATCCTCCTTCGTGATAAATACTCAGGCGATTCTGCTGTTCAAGAATCTGGAGCCCGGTGTAGAACCACTCGAAATACCCCCGGTTCCGCATAGGGAAACAGGTGAATACAACTTTTGCAGATCCGCTTTTCATGATCCCGCATGCCACATCCGGAGTATTTCCGGACTGAGTCCCTTTAAAACAGGCACCTCTATCATCGCGACTCGCTCTGCTCTACGCAACATGGATCTCCTCGCTTCCCTCACTTGCAAGTGCAAACGGATGATCCACCAAGATCCACCCCATCAAAAGCCAAGCTGACCACCTTCTCCTGAGCATCCCGATCCTCAGGAATGGCGATGGATTGCTTGGCCACCGAGAAGTCGCCGGCCTTGCGATTCGCGTTTTTGACAAATCTCAATCGGTCCAACAGTCCTGGTAAAGGCAAGCCAAGACCTTTCAACATCGCCTTGTAGCACTTCCACTGCTTGAGCTCGCTCAGATCAATCCTTACGACCTTTGCACCAACTGCCAGCGCCATGTTCTCGTAAACAGCGGCTCGCCGCTGTATCTCGAGGCAATACCAATAACAAAGCTGGTAGTCCGTCCATGATTTCCACTCAGGCACAGGATGAACAGAGGGATCTTCCGGACTCAGGTAGAAGGTCAATGCCTTCTCCGTCCGTCCGGGAATAGTCCCAAGCTGATAAAGACTGGCTGATATGTCCCGGATGTCTCGCGTCAGTATCACCAGATCCGGAGTCAACCCCCACTCATGCATGGGCTCAAAAAAACCCTTGCAAAACAGATGACTCGCTTCGAAATACGCGGGCTCCTGCGAGGCAGCGATAAACGGTAGCTTCTCCTCCAGAAGAAACCGTTCAGCAACCGACCGATCGGTCTGCGCCGCCCTCAGGTAATGATGAAAACTGTGCTCCTTCTCCTCGTGAAATACAGTTAGGCGTGGGACATACCCCATCACACGGGCAAGAAAATGAGAACCACTCCTGCCAGAGGTCACGGTAAAGATCAGGTGTTTGGACCGGAGCGCGGCCAGAAGTTGTGTATCAGGTTTCATGTCTGAAAAAAGGGTTTTGTGGAAATCGTGCAGAGCGGACCACGAATGTATGCGTCCTGTTTTGTCCGCGAGTCGGGTTCACGTCCCAATACACACGCCAGATGATAGCGGAGGCGCGAGACCATCCCCCAAGCGTTTTTCTCCGCAATATTCGGACGGGCGACCTGTCCCTTCTTCTGAATGGAACTGCGTTGCACAAATACCATGTGAAGACACCGGAACACCGCATCGTCCCATTCCAGCTCGGATTCCGCGCAGTCCTTGGCGCCTTCAATACGGCCATCCCGAAAGACGACGCGTCCATGATGCATGCGCTCACTGCAAGGGCCCTCCCAGTCGTCGATGAGCGAAAAGTTGTAGAGCTTGGTCATGGGACGTGCCGGGCGCGCCAGGTATCCGCTGGCGATCTGCTTCTTCTCATCGTAGGATACGCAGTGCAGAACCTTGCCCATGACCTGCCAGGAATCGGCGAAACGTCCCGACTGAAGCTGGCTTTTCAACAACCTGAGCCGATCCGGCTCATAGAGTTCGTCGCCATCCACCCCGAACACCCATGTGCGCGTACCCGCGTATGGACGGATCAACTCATGGGATTCGGAGGGGTGCCCGATACGGTGATAGGAAACCCGTGGATCATGCGCTTTCCAGCGCAGGCATATATCCGCAGTTCCATCCGAAGAACCGTGATCAGCCAGAATCAGCTCGTCACAAATTGCCAGCGCATTCCGGATAACCTGATCCAGAAACCGGTCATCATTTCTCACGAGACAAATACCCGCTATCTTCCATTCTTGCGTCATCCGACTTGCACTTCACTGTAATACCGAATCGTTCCGATGTAATCCCGGTTCCAAATACCCCTTTGATCATTCCATTTCCGGGTCATCCCTTGATCGGTTCCCGAAGAAGGATCCACTGCCAATCGGATTCGGATTCAACCTTCACGACCCTGCGGAAGTGTTTGAGCATCATTTGGAATACAACCGAGTCAGAATCCCAACTCACAGCTTCAAAAATCCCACCCTTTGCGTCCACTCCGATGTCATATATCGCATATCCATCCGGCTTAATCACACGGGCATGCTCCTTGAAAAAGGAATCCAAATCGAAGGCATGATCCACTGCGTTAGTGTAGAATAGATCGATGCTTGAATCCGCCTCCGCGAGATGCATGAAATCGCCTTCCACCACCCACTTGTTGTCCGGACCCGGATTCAGATCGATACCATACGCATTTCTGAACCCCAAATCGCGCAGCACTTCCACTTCAGTTCCCTGACGGGCTCCTGCGCAAAGGATTTTGGCATCTTTTCCCAAATAGGTGGAGAGATGTCGAAACCGTCTGTGGAAACGTTTCCGATAGGTAGTGACGATGGTATTGGTGTATCCGACTCCCATCTTAAGGATCTCATCAAATTTCTGGATCTGATGCTGCACATACTCGTCATAGCTGCCATAGTCACGATAGACCAGTCCATCGTGGGCTTCCGATTTCCATCCTTCATCGCGCTGATGTTTGTGCCGGACAGGATGCTTGTCCCGCTCGTGCACATAATCACTCTGCTTGAGAGAGCGAAGGTAGCGATAGTAACCCCAGCCACCCGGGGTGTACCGATATAGCAAGGTTTTGAGCAGGTATTTCAGCTTCAGGCTCATGGATGGAATCGTTTTCCTGTATTCAATAGCAGTTGGCGAATCAATTCTTACATAGTACACCATAGAGGCTTCACAATGCTAAAGCATCATATCCGCTGAGATTCCGATTTCTCAATCGCAAGACTGCACCATTGCGCCAATCCCGAACCGAACCGGGTTACGGTGTAGCGTTCACACACCCGCGACCTTGCACGGCGGCCCATGTCTCTGCATGCTTCCGGGTCGTTGAGTAACCGATTAACGAGCGACTCCCATGCTGCGGAATCTTCGGGGGGCACCACCTCCAAATGCTGCCCGGCGATCAAACCTTCAGGATCCCAAAATCCGCGTGTTCTAGTAAGAACAACGGTACAACCACAGGCCATCGCCTGCAACGCAGCACTCTGACCGGAAGGTTGCGAAATGTCATGCAGAGGAATCAGCACCAATGCCGAGCTCCGGTAGAGGGCTCTCAAATCTTCGTCCGTCAAGTCGGACACCACCTCAATTCCAGGCTTCGATACTTCGAGAGGAATCCGCGTCACGATCTTCAGAGGAAGCGGAAACGAAGCCCGGATCAGGGTGTCATAATCACGCCCCGCGTCACTGCCAACACTCAGCAGGAAAGGTGAAAGTTGAGGCGCATCCGCTACCGGCCTCCAGAAATCTGTGTCGATGCCAAACTGAAGGCAGATCACCCGGGCAGGATCCACACGGATTCGACTGACCAGAGAGCTGCGTGCGCCTTCGCCGAGCACAATCACACGGTCGGCCTCACGGTATAATGATCTCACCCAAGCCGATCGGCCCATCGACTGAATAGACCCTTCGACGCCCGTATCCAGGAAATTGGTAGTCCCTTGGGAAATGTGAATCAGACGGGCATGCAACAGATCCAACGCCCGGCACAGCATCAGCGGCATACCGATAGAGTCGATGTTGGTCACGATCACCCGCGCACGACTGAGAGCTTTCCAATTCGAATAAACGGAAGGGATCTGAAGCTTGAATCCCACAAGCGGAAGAATCCTTTGCTCAAGCCAACTCCAGCATTTGCCAGCAAAAGTGCCTTTGAGATGTGTTTCTGCCTCCAGCAGAGTTGAACCGCTTACTTGTTGCCGAACCTCTCCAAATCCATAGAGAAAATCCGATGGACTCACCCCTTTTCCGACTCGTTCCTCAACGGTTCCCCGTCCCGGTCTCATAAAAAAAAACAGACGCCCTTCGCCATTCGACGAAGAGTCATGCCGACTGTTATGCGCAACCCCGCTCATCATCCAAGATCATGAATCACGCAATTGAATCACCCGACATTCCGAACGGTGCCTTTTCCATTCCACCTCCGGATACAGAAGACCCTCCGATTTGACAAGGTGTTCATTGTTTCGGGCAATCAATTCAATTTCCGCACTCAGTATGTCATCGAGCCGGAAGAGAAAACGGCTGTTACGGGAATGGGCCTGCACTCCAATCGTGTAGGACCCCTGATTCAATCGATAAGCCGGGATCGTCAACTCGTATACATGTCGACCCGCTTCGAGGAATCGATTCATACTGGGATCATCACTGTTGCTGACTCCCATAAAGAGAACCCCGTCTTCCGACCGGATCATCACGTCAATCTGAAAAGCCCAGATGGGTTGGCTTGCCTCGAATTCGAATCGGATGGTCACTGGATCCACCACACTGAATCGACTGTCCATCTCTCCGGAGGGACCGAAAAGCCCGATCCCAAGTAGCACAAAATCATCGATTCCAGGCTCTGCAAATCCCTTCTCCCATTGAACACATCCGCTCTGTCCCATCGAATCCCGCAGATACGTGGAGATAATATCCCTTGTATCCCCCATGCCCATCAATCGGCCGTCTTTCAGATACATACACTTCGCACATAAACGACTGACAGCAAACATGTTGTGACTCACAAAAATAACCGTCCGACCCTGCCGGGCGACCTCCCCCATTTTCCCAAGGCACTTGCGCTGGAACTCATGGTCACCCACAGCCAGAACTTCGTCCACGATCAGGATGTCCTGCCTTAGATGCGCGGCCACAGCGAAAGCAAGCCGCACACGCATTCCACTGGAATAGCGTTTCACCGGAGTATCGGCAAAAGGCCCCACACCCGAGAACTCGAGGATACTGTCCAGCCTCGAGCGAATCTCCCATCGTTTCATTCCAAGGATGGCACCGTTCAGAT
>JAPXRV010000146.1:0-6349 GCA_033813415.1 Opitutales bacterium
GCCCCGGCATCCTCATCCGGGCTTCAATGGGGCCGGACCCGTGAGGGTCCGGAGATAAGGAAGATGGAAGATGGAAGAAGGATGAAGGGAGAGCTTCAATGGGGCCGGACCCGTGAGGGTCCGGAGATTGTTGCCTTATATTCATGGATTCTTTCAAAATATGCGCTTCAATGGGGCCGGACCCGTGAGGGTCCGGAGATCGCTTTACCGCGATCCTTCCGTAACCTGGGCGGGTGTGGCTTCAATGGGGCCGGACCCGTGAGGGTCCGGAGATGCTGGAAATGGAAGATGCTTAAAACGAGCGGGTTGTCAACCGGTTTGCGAGCGGGTTGTTTTTGACTGAGGGATAGTAAACCGGAAATTGATGGAAATGGACGGAAGTCATTGAATCGCAACATGCGAGAGGGTTCCAGTGTTTTGGCGTCACTGAGCCTCTCGCGCGTCCAAATTTGAAATGATGTCAAAGAACAGGAGGTGCAGGTTGGATTCTACACCACAAAACAGGGAGGGTCGAATTTTGCGTAGGTTTGTCCGAGTGCGGATACGATGTGCTCACTTCTCAGTGAACTGGGTCCGAGGTCGATGAAGATGACCTGATCCTCATCTTTGGCTATGATGCTGTTGAGCTCCTCTTCGAAGCGGAGTCTTTCGCGGGGATCGAGGTCGCACTCAAATACCGAATATTGCAGGTGGTTGCCGTAGGCTCTGCAGGTTTTGTAGACATGGCGGAGCCTTTTCGGGTCTCGGATGTCGTAGGTTACGATGAGGTTGCGTCTCATGGTTGGAAGGAAGAAGGGAGAGTGAAGAGGGGAGAAGGACTATGGGTTGGATTTTGCTGATTTCAGGGAGGTGACAAGGATGGCTACGATCTCGTTTGATTCGTTTTTCAGAGAGAGTAGGCGTTCGGGAGGTAGCAAGCCTGCTTCTTCGATCATTTCTATCCAAAAGAGCGTTTCGTCCGCTTCTTCATGAACGATACTCAGTTTTGCAATGAATTCAGCTTTGCTCCGTGCACGTTGGGAAGCGCGGTAGTTGGCCGCCACTGAACAAGCGCTTCGGGCGATTTGATTTGCAATAGTTTGCCCAGCGATCCCATGAGGCAATGCATCTGCCAATTTCAACACTCGCAACGCGAACTGTTTCGTCCGGTCTGATAGATCCTGCCGATGGTTCACCATTTCCATTGCCTTCTTCCCTCTTCCTTCAACCTTCTTCCCTCATCTTGTCATCAAGGGAACATACTGCTCGATCTCATCGGTCAGGTATTTGGCGAGCATGCGGGCCTGTAGCTCGATGGCGCGGCGGTAGCATACTTTGTAGCCAAAGATGGGGTGGGTCAGGAGATCACCCATGCGTTTTTCGTATGCCAAAAAGAATGTTTTCCTTCCCTCAGATGAAAGTGAAACGGAGTCGCCTGCATGGACGAAGTCCTTGGGGCCAAGCATTCGGTTGTTGATCAGAGTGATGACGACGGAGTCGACGACCAGGGGTCGGAATTCTTCCATCAGATCCAGTGCGAGTGCGGGTTTTCCGTAGCGCGGTTGATGGAGAAAACCCACATAAGGGTCGAATCCGACTGCGTAGGCCGCAAGCGTGCAGTCTTTTGCCAGCAGACTATAGCCGAGCGACAGGAGCGCGTTGACCGGGTCGCGCGGTGGACGGCGGTTGCGTTCGCCGGAGAAAAAGGGCCAGGTCTCCGCAGGTGTTTCCGGTGAGAACTCATCGCCCGGTTTGAGCATGCCGGGAAACTGGGAAAAATACACCCCGGCGGCGCTTCCTTCGATTCCAAGTAGCTCACCGAGGCTTGGGGCATAGAGGCTGGCAGACGCCAGATATTTCATCAGGCGGAGCGCTCCCTCATCCGGGTGAATATGGTTGCGCATGAGCAATGTGCGCTGGTTGCGGATTTTTCCGTAGATGAACAGCCGGGCTGGAATAAGGGCGAGATCGTGATCGGCGGCATGCTTGAATTGTTCGATCCGGGTGAAGACATTGGTCATAGAGTGCCCTCTGGTGAGGCCATAGAACCACCCACCCATGGAGAAATAGGACAAGGGAATGCCGTTTTCGCAGAGGGTCTGCACGACTGCTGTTGAAACCTGAACCGGGCCAAACAATGCGACATGGTGAATATCGGCCACTCTGAAGCTGCTGATTTCCTTCCCTTCCTCCTTGACGATGATCTCGCCTCCTTTCTTCCCCACGTAGTGCCCGGGTGTGTTGAGGTAGAGGGCCTTGGTTTCCGGATTTGGAGCGATCAGACGACGGATGTCTTCACCCGCTTTGGGCCCCGAGATCCGGATTTCAGGCAGGGATGCAAACGGGCCATATTCAATCCGGTCAATAGCTTGGGGTTCATCTGGCTCATCCTGCAAGGGGAGAAACAGTTGGGGCGTGCGCTTGTTGGAGGTCTCATGATCCGGGCTTGCGAGGCAATGGCTCTCGTCAGGCAGGCAGATTCCAACGAGCGAGCACCGGGGGCATTTCGGGGAGTGGTCGAGTGGTTCCGGAATCGGACCGGTGCAGACTTCCCGGGCCTGGGTGATCTGTTCGTGGATCCAGGTTTCATCCTCAGGGGTGAGGATGTAAGGCACCCGTTGCCGCGTGGCCTGATAGTAAAGGATGCCTTCTTCACAGGTGTAGCCGTTTTCTCGTAGGAGCAGAATCTGAAGCCCCAACTGGATTCGATCTGCTGGCCAAAGTGAGATCCCGTCATCCGTTGAGTAGGGCTTGCCCTTTTTGTATTCGACCGGACAGACTTTGAACGCGGAGGAAAACAGGTCTTCTCCGTATACCTGGGATTCCACAAGATCCAGCTTGGCTGTGATCCCCAATCTTTCGGAGTAGAGCGACACCGAACGCGAGTGGATGACATCAGACACTTCGGGTTCAGAATCGCCATGCGAGGAGCGCTGGATGGCTACTGTCTTGGCCGGTGCCGGCATGCTGTCTTCCCGGGCATTCACCCTTTTGTGGGAGACTGCGCCTTGCAGGGTATCGGTATTGTGCTCGAATACCCCTTCAACGGCCTCGTAGTAGAACAGGCGCGGACAATACACGAACTCGTTCATGAGCCGTGCGGTCAGGATTGGTTCGGTGTTCATGGCGATCTGGGGGGCAGAAGAATAGACGATAGGCAATAGACGATAGTTGATGGGGGGAGGGGGAGTCTGGGGAATTGACGATACGCAATAGTCAATGGGAGAGAGTGGGGTGTTGGGAAATAGTCGATAGGCGATAGGGGGAAGCTGGAGAATGGCCGATAGGGGGAAGCTGTGATCGATCTTGGAGTTAGTGTTTTGGATCTGTCATGTCTCTATTGGCTATCGACCATTGTCTATCGGCCGCAGGCTACATGCTATTTGTTGCCGGAGCGGGCTTTTTGGGCCTCCGGACTGTTGTAGAGGGGATGGTCAGGGGCCAACGAGCGAAGGAAATTCAGACGGAATCTTTCGGCGGCATTTTCGGATTCACGGACGTTGCGCGTGGAGGCGTCCATGTGGCGTTTTCCTTTGATGGGAGAAGCTTCGATGGAGGCAATCCAAGCCGTGATCTGACGGCAGCAGGATGCAGCCATGTTTCGAATCTCTTCCATCTCGCCTGCGGCGGAAGCGAGCTTGGGCCGCAACTGGATGACGGAAAGCATGGATCTGACTTCTCCGGCAGAGCCTCTCGCAATGGCAAGGAACATGAGCAGCTCGTTGGTTGTCATTCGCTCGAATCCCTCCGCGATGTTGTTCGAGACCGACAGCGCAGCCCGATCGAGCTGGTCCCGGAATCCCCGGGATATCGAAGCCTCGTATCGCTCAAGGAAATCCAAAACCCGATTGTAGAGCGCGGCAGCTTCCCGCCATGCCGGAAGATCTTCAAACTGATGGTAGTGTGCCATGATGGTTTGTCTGGGGAAATAGACGATAGACGATAGGGGGCAGAAGAATAGCCAATAGGAAATGGGCAATAGCCGATAGGGGGAAGCTGTGATCGATCTTGGAGTTAGTGTTTTGGATCTCTCATATCTCTATCGGCCATTTGCTATCGGCCAAAGGCCACATGCTATCTGCTGTTGTCTATGGGCTTTAGGCTATCATTATCATTTCTTCCTCCTGTTCTCGGTGATACCGGGTCTTTGATTTCTGATCAGGTTCAGCGATATTGGGACAATAATTGATCAATCCGAGACAGGGACGAAGAGGCCAAGGCCGAAGTGGGAGGAGTGGCGGTTTATCGCATTTGATACAAATAGAGGATGGCAGCCCAACCTTGTTCCATCATCGCTGGAGCTTCTTCAAGGGAATCAGCATAGTGACAGGCGATTTCCAGGAAGCGTTCAGTGTGGAACCAGGCTTCCAGAATGGGACGAGTCACCTCCGGCCATCGTTGGTTATCCTCTGATTTGAATTTCTGCCCAGTCCCCTCCTGGATGATCTGCATAAACCACGGATGAAGCTCCCGATTTGGCTGCACCGATTGTAAGGCTTCCACAACCTCCAATGTCATCGTCTGCAGGTTGTATACCTTGAAGCTTTGGTGGTAGAAGCGGTAAAACCCGTCGGTAGCCAGGTCGTATTTTCGGACCTTCTCCAGGAGTTGTTCGAGAAGCGACCGTTTTCCTTTCAAGGCAGTAAGCAACGCCTGCCCAACCGGATCGATCTTGGAGAAGGGGAAATCAGGAACAGAAGGAAGGCTCATGGTGGTATGTGGTTGAAAGTGGTTCGGGTCTTCAGGTAGTAACAGGAACGAACAGGCCAAGGCCAAAGAACCTTCCAGCACCAATGCAAAATGGGCCGCTAATTCGTTTGGGGTGAAGTATTCCATGAGGGTCTTTCTCTCGCCAAACGATGCGGACGTGCAAGCGCCGGTAGCGGCGGCATTGTTCCGGGACGGAGTAGTGCGATGAAAGATCAGCTCCCTGCAGAAAACCAGTTTCGCGCCATTGAAGGTCGGCATTGGCAACGAGTGAGGAGGGAAAACCTGCATCCACAATTGCTTTGCGTAGCAGTCGTTCGATGCGGGAGTCGAGATTGCAGACAATCCATGCTTTTTCTTCAGCAGTTAGTGAAGTTTCCTTTTCTCGAAGACGTTGCCGCAGTTTTCCCCGGTCATCGTGCCCTGGAAGCACTACGGGAGTTACGGTTGTCCAAACGGAAGAATTGCCTAAGTAACCGGCAATCGCATGATCCTTGTCAGGCACTTTTCGTAAGAAAGCAACGATCTGTTTACTTCTTTCATCAACGAGATCAAGACCTTCAAGAGCGCGAACAATCTGTCGAAATTCATTCGGATCAACATATCCACTTATGGTGACCAGAACTCGACGAATGGACCCAATAGTATTCCCGTGGTCTTCGCCACGCCAGACAATCGACGGTAGCGGAACAAAGACTAGTCTTGGGGTATTTACTGTGGGCTTTGGCTGGCTTGGATTGCGATTGTCATGCCCAAGAATGAAGGTATCTACTTTTATCTTATCCCAGCCGAGGGCTGAGGCAACGCCCGGTTGGCTGGCAGCATGGCGAAGCATGCCTGACAGATGGAGACGTCGCCATTTGGGGTCAAATGTGGCGAATCCAGAATCATCGGGTTTGCGTAATGCGAAGATTGCATAGGGAGGCTGGGCCAGATCGCGTTCCCTTCGATAGGTGGTTATGTTGTATTGTGTCAACGGCGGCACTGGCCGGAAGAACTGTGTGCCATCCTCGCGGGTGGGGAGTCGCCCGAGAAATGCCGCGTGGCGAGACACCAATGCTTCGAGCGTTCCCGGTACCGGAGTTCGTAATGCTGAACCACCAGGAGTTTCGACGGGCAACCAACGATCCATATGGTGATTATGATGGAGAGTTTTTATTTCACTCGGTTCCTCAACGGCGAAATCGGTCACAACTAGATCAATTCCCCAACCCAATTGTGTTAGGGAGCGGGTTATGGTGGCGAGAGTTTTGCAGTGTTGTTCGCATTCTTCGTCTTCGATGTCCCAAATGTAGTGGACAACCGCATCTCCCGGCAAATGCAGCGGACGAACGTTCTTTTCCGTTCGGTAGCCCGCAATATCGATGGGATGGTTTTTGCTGTCGAAATATTTTCCACTCGACCACTGTTTAGCAACGATGTCGCCCACATTGTCGGGGACATAGAGTTTGTAGCCGGTCGTTTCGGTTGCTTCGTTTGCGAGGATTTCGGGTGGACGTTCTAAAGCCTCCAACCACCGCAAAGCAGAAGCGCTTTGTGCCTCTAAGCAAGACCCGGCTCGAAAAGTATAGCGAAGGGGAAGTAAAGGTTTGATAAAAGCAAAAAACGCTGCAAGTATCTGTTTTGAAATAACTTAGAAACTTGTTAACCAGCGTTTTTATGC
>JAPXRV010000147.1:0-879 GCA_033813415.1 Opitutales bacterium
CATCAGTACCAGAGGTCGTGGTGGAACAGTGGGTTTCTCCGATGCAGTCGCTCAGGGACTCGCATCGGACGGCGGGCTTTTTCTTCCCGCGAAACTACCCGATATCACCCCATTCCTTAAGGGGTGGGAATCGCTGTCCTACCCGGATCTTTGCTATTCGTTTCTGAAGCTTTTTGCCGATGACATCCCGGAAGCATTACTCCGCAAATGCGTGGATGGAGCGTATGCCACGTTTGACCACCCGGACATCGCTCCGGTTCGGCAACTGAAGCCCAACCTGTGGACCTGTGAGCTCTTCCATGGCCCAACACTGGCCTTCAAGGATTTCGCATTGCAACTCCTCGGCAGGCTCTACGCCGTCCAGATCGAGCGCACCGGCGTCCCTATCACCGTCCTTGGGGCAACCTCAGGTGACACGGGTGCAGCGGCTATTCACGGCTTGATGGGACTTCCCGGGATCCGGATCTTCATCCTCTATCCCGACGGCAAAGTCGCCCCGCTGCAGGAACGCCAAATGACCTGCACCGGCTCACCCAGCGTGTTCCCGATTGCGATAGATGGATCGTTTGATGACGCACAGCGGTGGGTAAAGGATCTGTTCGGAGATCTCGACTTCAAACAGGAGTATCACCTGTCGGCAATCAACTCCATCAATTTGGCCCGCGTACTCGCCCAATGCGTGTATTATATCCATGCATGGTTCCGCATACCTGCTTCTGCCCGCAACTCGCTCGAAGTCGTGGTTCCCACCGGCAACTTCGGAAACATTCTGGCCGGATGGATGCTCACCCGGATGGGCCTCCCGATTCCGCATTTCCGTATTGCAACCAATCAGAATGACATCCTCTTCCGGCTCTTTGAGACCGGCGAATACCGGGT
>JAPXRV010000147.1:889-6309 GCA_033813415.1 Opitutales bacterium
GAATGTGGATCCAAGCCTCGCTCCCTCGATGGACATCCAGGTTGCATCCAATTTTGAACGCTTTCTCTACTATCAATTGAACGGGGACGCTGAGCGCTTGACCCAAACCATGAAAACATTCCGGGATACCGGAACGGTGAGACTGGATGGGCTTGAACGCGATCGTTTCTCCGCCTCGCGTGCTTCAGACACCGACATCGTATCGACCATTCGCAGCGTTCACGCTGAGACCGGATACGTGATCGATCCGCACACCGCTTGTGGATTTCACAACATCCACAAAACCCGTCCAACCTTGGTGATGTCAACGGCTCACCCAGCGAAGTTTCCCGCAGCCATTCGTCAGGCAATCGGTATTGAAGTGACCCACCCCACCCTCGAAAAGCTCAAGGCGATTCAGGACAAACGCTTCACGATGGGATGCGATCCTTCAGAACTGAGGAGCTTCATTCAATCCAAATTGAAAAACGCCTGACCCGACCGGGCCAACACATGCTTATGGGGACAGCCCCCACCCGGTAGGGCGATGGGCACTCACCGAACGGCTCTTCCATTGAATTCGTAATTAGAAATCTTCCTCTCCAAACCTGCAGCCCTTCGACATCGCTATGGGCATCGTCGTCCGCCAAGCGGATACCCATATAGTAGCGGGTGCATCCTTGCTCGCGATCTTTTCCTTGCTGGCCCAACGGGCGAACGCTGTTAATCAAGGATTCCTCAACATCGCTCCCAAAGCTCGCTATAAGCCCTGCGGGCCACATACGTTTTGCTGGCGCAAAACAACAGATTCACTATTGAAAGTATGTTGCCGAAGCGAAGCTGAGGCGTCTGTGCCCGGAGCCACAGGCGAAGGGCGTAAGCCAGCAGGGCGATGTTAATAAATTCTTCGCATCCGCAGATGGCACAGATTTCCACAGATTGAAGACTCACTCTCCACCCTTCGTGTCCTTCGGTTCTTCGTGGTAAAGAGTCTTCAATCCCTCTTCCTTGGAGCCTTTGCGGCTTGAGTGCAGACGCTGCATGCAGCGTCAAGCGGGCGGGAGTCATCTCCTCCCCCGCGAAGCGGCTCCCCCATAGTAGCGGGAGCATCCCTGCTCGCGCCCTTTCCCTTCCTTTCAAATGGCAGGCTGAGATCTCCCCCTTACTCAATTTTGCCGAAGGTGAACATCGTTTGGAAAAAGAACCCGACCATAAGGGTTCGAAGTTACCGGGGAGGGATGCACCCGATGTGCGGTCGCCAGCCGAAGCCCAATGCTAGCGGTTGGGTTGTTGCATGCCTGGTCAAGTTCGAGCTTTTGATTTCTGATCAACCATTTGTGGATCATCCCATTGGGTTCCATATTCCGCCAGTGGGTCTGTTTGCCGTTTTTGAGGGAAATGACATGGAAAGGTGGGGAGTTGGAGCCCTCAGGAGTTGAAGTGAGTCGTTTTGGATCAGCCTCCCAGTTCACTGCTACACGATCTTGAAGCATTTCAAATTCCCAGGGGCACTTGCCTTCGGAAACGTAGCGATCGTGGATGGGACGTAAGTCATCCCAACTTCTTGGCCATGCTCCTTCGTGACTTTCCATGTGAGCGATTATCTCCCCGGCGACCCACTCGCAGGCGTATGCGTCTCTAACGGTCTTCCGGATCTCTCCCACAAGGAAGGTTACTCCAATGACTATGCCAATTGAGAGCAGTGCGGCAATAAACGCCACCTTCTTTATTCTATTCATGAGCTGCCTGATTTAGCATCAGGATGAGCATTTCTGATCAACCTGTAAATCCTAACCGGAACATATGAAACCATTAGGATATCCTTGACAAACAAATCACCATTATGATATTTTTTCTATCATGAAAACAGCGACTGTTGCCGATTTGCGAAACAATTTTCACAAGGTCTCGAGCTGGATCGATCACGGGGAATCGGTCACCATTACCAAAAGAGGCAGACCATTTGCGTCGCTGCAACCACTGGGTTCGAAATCGGAGCATCCCAAAGCCTGGCCGGATCGCAGGCAATGGAGAGCGAATATTTACAAAAACGCCACCGGGGCCGGGAATTTGTTGGAAGTGCTTGATTTCGATCGCGGAAACACCTGATGCTTGCCTACGTAGACACCAGTATCCTGCTCAAAAGCTACGTTGCGGAACCTGACTCAGATGCGGCGGATGTCCTGATTCAGGATCTGAACGCAGTTGTTGTTCTATCTGAAATTCATCGACTGGAGATCGTCAATGCGCTCCGCTTGAAGCATTTCAGAAATGAGATCACACAGCCACAACTCAAAGCAGCCATCCGGACGTTCGAACATGATATTGAAACAGGCGTTTACCGCACCATGCCATGTGATCTGAAAAAGGTCTTTTTCAAGGCATCGGAGCTGTCGCAGAAGTGTTCAGGCATCCTCGGAACCCGAAGTCTGGACCTCTTGCATGTAGCATACGCTTTGGAACTTGGCTGCACCGTCTTCGCATCGGGAGATACCCGACAACTAAAAGCTGCTGAACAAGCTGGATTAAAGATTTGTAGCTTTCCCCCGGACCCGAACCACACAGCCTGAACGCATGGGAGGGTATCTCCATCGCATTCAGTAGACCACCCTGCGTTTGTCGTCTGTAAAGACTGTCACGATAGTAGAGGAGCATCCTTGCTCGCGCTCTTTTCCTTGCTGGCCCAGCGGTCAAACGTTGTTAATTCAAGAGCATTTAACATCGCTCGCGCAGCTCGCTATAAGCCCTTCGGGCCACATGCGTTTTGCTGGCGCAAAACAACAGATCTAGAATTCAGAATATGTTGCCGAAGCGAAGCTGAGGCGTCTGTAGCCCTTCGACCTGGCTCAGGGCGTAAGCCCGCAGGGCGATGTAAAAACCTCTTTGTATTTCACATCGCTCACAAACTTCGCAGGATGCTCTTGATCAAGTGCCTCGCCACAAGGATTGAAGAGGGTGAACCACGAAATACTCGAAAACCACGAAAGAAGAATGTAACTCTCACAAAGGCTCAAAGACACAAAGGACGACGGCTGATCACCGGCTGTATTTCATCGGAATGCCTTTCTATCAGCCTGAACGACAAGCAATCATCCGCAGATTGAAGATCCCCATCTCCACCCTTCGTGCTCTCGGTGATCTTCGTGGTTAAGAATATTCAATCCTTCTTCCTTTGCGGCTTTGCGGCTTGAGTGCAGACGCTGCATGCAGCGTCAAACAGGCGTGAGACAAATCTTCTTCAATCCTGTAAATCCAGTTAATCCTGTCCAATAATCTCTATTTCTCGCCCGGCTTCGCCTCAAGGCGCCAAGCTCACAAAGAAATCCATCCTTAGTGCCTTCGTGCCTTGGTGAGAAAGCCTATTCAACCTCCTCGAAGCAGATACCCATAGTAGCGGGTGCATCCTGCCCGCGATTATCTCCAGTGAGCCCAACGGGCGAACGTTGTTAATAGAAGATTCAACATCGCTCGCAAAGCTCGCTATAAGCCCTGCGGGCCACATACGTTTTGCTGGCGCAAAACAACAGATTCGCTATTGAAAGTATGTTGCCGAAGCGAAGCTGAGACGTCTGTAGCCCTTCGACCTGGCTCAGGGCGTAAGCCCGCAGGGCGATGTTAATGAATTCTTCTCATCCACAGATGGCACAGATTTCCGCAGATTGAGAAACTCCCTCCACCCTCCGTTGTCTATGTGATCTTTGTGGCAAAAAATCTCTTCTTCTGCATACTAACATCTGGTCAAAAGGCATGACCTTCTGGCCACTCGGATACCGGAACACTCACGTGTCCCGCTACGGAAATCGGGAATCTGTCATTCTTCCTTGGAGCCTTTGCGGCTTGAGTGCAGACGCTGCATGCAGCGTCAAACGGGCGTGAGTCAATTCTTCTTCAATCCTGTAGATCCTGTTAATCCTGTCCAAAAAGGGAAAAGGAACAGACAGGATGAACAAGATTTACAGGATGGTTTGAAACATCGCTCATTTTGCTTTGTCGAATGGGGTTGACCCACGACGATGGCTTCGGCCTTACGGCCTCGCCACAAGGTTAGGGAATTGGATTGAAGAGGAGCCACAAAAAGGACCCGACCATAAGGGTTCGAAGTTACCGGAAGAGGGATGCACCCGCATGTGCGGTCGCCAGCCGAAGCCCAATGCTACCGGGAGGGGCGATGCTCGATTCGCCAGACCAACAGCAAGGAGAGCCCAAGGACGACCGTTCCGGGAATCAACCGGTACATATCGGCTTCCTCTCCGAACAATCCGAGGTTCACGAGAATCGCCAATGGGATGTAGGCGTTGTTCATAACCGCCAGAACACCCGGATTCTTCACGACCCGGGCCCCACGGTTCCAACAGAAAAAGCCCACGCCCGATGCCACAACGCCGAGATAGAGCAACCACTCCCATGGAGCATCCGGACGGATGACGGTTCCCAGCGATGGATCACCTGAAAGGAGCAGCCATCCTGCACAAAGAATGGCGCCTCCCAAGTACATCCAAGCCACCCGAAAGGCATCCGGATAACCGGCTGATTCCCCTTTTTGCATCCGCCGGTAGAGGATTTGACCCGTCGCAAAACTGAGATTCGATCCCTGAAGCCATAGAATACCCCTCCAACTCGGGTCATTCAGCCCCTTGTATTGGATGATAGCGGCACCCGCTACCGCCAAGAGGGCCGCAAGCCAGTGTAGATAGCTGATCCGGCGCTCCAGAAAATCATTCACACAGATGACATACAAAGGGGTCATCAGGGTGAACAGGGCAACTTCGTATCCTTTCAGGTACCGGAAAGAATGGAACAAGCAGCCATACATCAAACCGAATTGGAGCAAGCCCAACATCAGATACCTCAGCCGCACAATCCAACCACCCCCTTTTCCGATGAACGGCAGGAAAAACAAGGTGGCCAAACCCAGCCGCACGAGCGCCAGCTCAACCGGATCAATTCCCTGAAGGAAATGCTTGATAATCCCGAAAGAGAAAGCCCACAGAAGCGTGGGTATCCAAAGCCAGATCATGGGGAGGATGTCCGGGGTGTTGCCGAGCAACGCAGATCCAGCGGGCCCGCAGATAAACGATCAAATTCGAAGGCGCCCTGCCCCAATCGTCCGAAGCGCCTTCCGGTGAATGCGCCACCAGACGGCCAGTAACCGGATCCCGCAAAAGTCACGAAAAACGCCATGAATGCACTCACTCCACCTCAAAGAGCAGGTCACCTTTCATCACAAGATCCTTCGGCTTGACATGAATCTTTTTAATCTTACCGGCTTTGGGGGCGAGAATCTCGTTTTCCATCTTCATGGCCTCCTGAATCAAGACCACCTGACCCTTCTCAACCGCCTGCCCTTCAGGGACCAGAAGATGCACGATCTGACCTGGCATCGCAGCCTCAACCGTGCCCGGCACTTCCTTTTGAGATGAACCCGGGCGATAACGCGTCGA
>JAPXRV010000148.1:0-6302 GCA_033813415.1 Opitutales bacterium
AATCCACCGGAGTGGCCATGGACAGGAACAATTCCTCCGCGGATAGGATGCTTTGACGCAGGTCATTGGTGACCTCAGTTGCATCGTTTCGAATCCGGCGTGTCCATTTTCCGAGAATCGCAGTTTTTGAAGGAAGTCCGTCCCACTCGGAAGCAAGGATGTCGATTCGCCTGAGCCCGTCCTCAATTGTCTCGACCAGAAGGCAAAGCACCTCGTCTCCGGGTTCAAACGCTTTGCCGGATAAGCTCGATGCTTTGGAAAACGACTGAATGGGCCAATCTGTGATCATGCTGCATTTGCCATCAAAGCCGATAATGGCCTTCAGCCAAAGCTTTTTCTGGATTCAAGCGCATTGCGAAGCGTTAGGGCGTCAGCGTATGTGATGTCGCCACCGCTGGGCAGGCCGAATCCGATTCTGGATACAGCGATTGGTTTATCTGCAAGAATCACTTCCTGAATGTAGTGACAGGTGGCTTCGGATTCGATGTCGTTTGCCAAAGCCAGCAGAACTTCCCGGATATCACTCCCGTGAAGTCGGGATTTCAGGGATTCAAGATTGAGGGATTCCGGCCCGATTGATTTGAGAGGGGAGATTTTCCCGTGGATGACATGGTATCGGCCCTTCCATGCGCCTGATTTTTCGATGGCGATGAGATCGTTCACGGATTCCACAATGCACAGCCGCGAGTCGTCCCGATCCAGGTCCGCGCAAATCGCACAACTGTCGCCCTGACACAGGTTTCCGCACACCGGGCACCTTCCCACTTCCTGTGCTGCCTCCTGCAAAGCCGCCATCAATTGATTCAGCTTCTCTGGACGTTCCGCGAGAAGATGGATGCAAATGCGTTCAGCCGAACGGGACCCGAGCCCCGGAAGCTGCTTAAGGGTGGAATGCAGGTTATCGAAGGCTGGAAACACAATTCACCGATGCGAGGAATGCGTAAAAATCAGAACAAGCCAGGCAGTGAAAGACCTGAGGAAATCTCACTCATGGCTTCTTCGTTGACGGTCTTCGCCTTTAGCGCTGCTTCCTGAACGGCAGCCAGCAGGGTTTCTTCGACAAAGGCCTTGTCTTCTTTGAGAAACTCGGGATCCAGTTCAATCTTTTTGAACTCACCCTGTCCGGATATTACAATCCGGATGGCCCCGCCGCCGCTGGACACCTCGATTTCTTTGACGGAAAGCTCCTGCTGGAGTTCTTCCATCTTTTTCTGCATTTTTTGAGCTTGTTTGATCAGCTTGCCGACGCCTGCCATAAACGTAAAACGGGTTTGGATAGAGGTAAATCGAAGGTGCCGGACGATTACCCGGCCTCTCCGGAGAGTGTGAAAAATGGTCGGGACGACTGGATTTGAACCAGCGACCTCCACGTCCCGAACGTGGCGTTCTAGCCAGGCTGAACTACGTCCCGATGCTCTGAAGGAGCAAAAATGGATCAATGCGGGAAAGAATTAAAGCGTCCGTTTATGGGAGGATGCCTGTGCGATGTCAATCCAAAGAATGGAACAAAACCGAGGAAAAACCAATCCATCGGCTACCTTTTGGGAAACTGGTTCGTGGGATATGCCCATTAGCCCTGTAATGCTCAGAATTCGAACGTGTAATGTCCGAACCGTCTGCCAAGTTCCTGAAGAACCCGGTGTTCGTTTTCTTCTCCCTGCGCGTCGAAGGTTACCGAAAAGCGCACAAATGCGCCGGCATCATCCCATGGCACTGTGCTGATCAACAGGTTATGGATCAGCCACTGACTGAATGCCTCTGCGGTCTCGAATGTTTCCGCGCCTTGAGGGCCGATCGCCCGTTTGGGGGACTTGACGTAGAGAAAGAAGCTTCCTTTTGGCTTTGATGCCTGAAACCCGCATTGGTTCAGGACTTTGACAAGATGATTCATTCTACGGGAGTATTTTGCCGAAATCCGCTCGGTAATCCACGGGTTGTTGAGCGCGGTTTCCGCTGCCTTCTGTATGGCAAGGAACTGTCCTGAGTCGGAGTTGTCCTTTACCATTGCATAGGCGCTGATGATTCCCGGGCAACCAACCGCAAATCCGATTCGCCAACCGGTCATGTTGAAGGATTTTGAGAGCGAGTGAAGCTCGACGCAGACTTCTTTAGCGCCTTCGACCTGAAGAATGGAGACCGGGGTTCCTTCAAAAATGAGGGAAGAATAGGCGGCATCCTGAACAATGATCATGCCATTATCCTTGGCAAAATCGACTGCTTTTTCGAAGAACTCCAGAGTGGCAGATGCGCCAGTCGGGTTGTTCGGATAGTTTAGGACAAGCACCTTGGCTTTTTTGCGGATCTGAGGCGGTATGCTGTCGAGGTCGGGAAGAAAGTGGTTTTCCGGTGTGAGCGGAAGCTGGTAGACCGATCCTCCGAGATACCGGGTGTGTGTGCCAAAGATCGGATATCCCGGGGTGGTCATAATTGCCACGTCCCCCGGGTTGATGAAGCAATTTGGCAATATGGAGAGGGCTGCTTTTGAACCGATGGAATGGAGGATTTCGGTTTCTGGCTGCAGCCCCTCAACTCCAAACACGTTATGCATGTATCGGGCAGCCGCCTGTTTGAATGAATCGCTTCCGTTGTCTGCGTAGCCGCGGTTTGAAGGATCTGCGGCAGCTTCCTGAAGCGACTGCACTACTTCGGGAAAGGCCATTTCGTCGGGCTCTCCGACCCCCATGTCGATGAGGGGAGTCTCCGGATGCGCTTTGCGTGCGGCCCGTTTTGCCCGCTTGATTTTTTCAAACTTGTAAATTTCGGTTGATTTCCCGAAAGAATGCCCGCCAATGCGGTCCGCGTACAGGTTCTGGATGTATGGAGCTGTCATCTGGACTAACTACTATTGCCTCGTGAAAAGCTAAATCAAATCAAATGAAACGATTACCGAATGGTCCGTTGAAGCCAGTTGCTTGTCAGGAACGCCCGTAAAGGGCCGACAACTCGCGAACATAGGCCGCACTTTCGGTTTCAAAACGTTGCAGTTGGGATTCAAGGCAACGCCAGCGCCAGTTTCCGGTGGCAGTGCCGGGTGTATTGAATCTCGCTTCCGATCCCAGGCTGAGGAAGTCCTGCAGGGGAACCACGCACAGTCGTGCGACTGAAGCCCATGCGGAACGGATAAGGTCCCATGATGCGGCGGACCCATCGACGCGGAGATACCGGCGCATGTGGTCCTGTGCTTGATGACCACAGGTGCGATACCATCCCAGGCTGGTGTCATTATCGTGAGTTCCTGTGTAAACCACACTGTTGGGTGTCAGGTTATGGGGAAGGTAGAAATTGTCGGCTCCCCCGCCAAACGCAAATTGAAGCACCGCGAGCCCAGGAAAGCCGCTTTGATTCCTCAAGGTGGTGACTTCCGGAGTGATCAGTCCAAGGTCTTCGAGGATCATTCGAGCCTCAGGTATGGAAGCTTTGAGTTTTTCGAAGAATGCGATTCCGGGCCCTGTCTGCCATGTTCCTTGCTTTGCGGACTGAGCCTTCTTCGGAATGCACCAGAATGCTTCCATCGCCCTGAAGTGATCGAGTCTTACGACGTCAAACAGCGTGAGACTGTGGCGGATACGATCCATCCACCATTCGTATCCGGTTTCTGCGAGGAACTTCCAATCGTAAATCGGATTTCCCCAGAATTGACCATCGCTGTTGAAATAGTCAGGAGGCACTCCAGCATAGCACGACGGGCGATGATCCTTGCCCAGTCGGAATACTTTTGGATTGCTCCAAACGTCGACACTGTCTGGTGCCACGTAGATGGGGATGTCTCCGATGATCCGGATCCCCTTGAGAGCGGATTCCTCCCTTAGCCTGTTCCATTGGGTATACAGGAGATACTGAAGGAAAGCCGTCTCTTTTTTGATGCGAAGGAGAGATGCAGGAAGTTGAATCTGCCTGGCGTTTTCGAAATCCCTCCATTCCTTCTTCCATTCATACCATGGCTTGTTTTCGGAAGCTTTCTTGAAGGTCATGAAGAGGCTCCATTGCTCAATCCAGTGGCTATGGGCCTTAAGAAATGAACGGAAAGGGCGCTCGTGGGCAGGATCCTGAAGTCCCTTTTTCAGGACCTTCGCACAGATTGAATCGTGGATGGGTCGGATGTATTCGAAATCGACCCGACGCGGATCGCTCTGCATCAAAGGACGGAGGTCTTCGGGTGCAAGGTATCCGCAATAGAAGAATTCTTCCCATGCGAGCAGCAGCGGGTTGAGGGCATGGCTCGAATAGGCCTGATAGGGTGAGTCTCCGAATCCGGTGGGCCCAAGCGGCAGCATTTGCCAGTAATTCAATCCACATGCACTCATCCAATCCAGAAAGCGGTGGGCGGACTGGCCGATGTCGCCGGTTCCGAAGTCCCCCGGAAGAGAGGTTGGGTGGAGGAGAACGCCGCAGGATCGGGATTTCAGCCAGTCAAACAAAGGCGTATGCATGTGTGGAATTGGATCAGGAGTCGGAAGTGTGAATCTTGAATCGGATGCGCCGCATCCGTTGTTCGGGAGTCTGCTTGAACCGAAACGGTTCACGCTTTGTCCGGGAGTGTCAAAATGGTGCAGCAGGGTGCTGAATGGCAAGAACAGAAACACGTCAAGTGAGTCCACACGGCCGGATTTTCATATCGATCAAAAGGTGGATCTCATGTTCTTTTTTTGTTGGATGTGATCTGGCCCGGCAACTGCTTGCTTCATGAATCACAGCGTGATCTGGAAGAATCTGCCTCTCATCAGTGATGCGGCTTTTTCCCGTGGCGTTGTCAATTATCACCCACATTGCTTCCATCATGGATCCCATCCTTTCATCTATCGTAATGCAAGCCGGCCGTCACCTCGTTGGCAACCTGATGGGAGCGGATCGCAGTCAGCCGGTCCGGGCGCAGGATTCCGAGGCGCGGATGGCTCGATTTGAAGAACGTCTGGAGCGTGCGATGGATCCGGTGAAAGCGGACCTAAAGGGTTTTCTGGAGTCAAACCGGGTCGGTTCGATTCAGGGTTTGGAGGCGCTGGAATCGCGATTGATGGACGGATTGGCGCATTCGAAGGAAGTGACGTCGGTTGATCTGGAAAGGGGAGTGCCCTCTCAATGGGATTTGGTCAGCGAGTCTGGAATGTTGCGTCTGGAGAATGATCGGGGCGACAGTATTGAACTGGACCCGGATAGTGCTTTGGGAATGGGTGCGCGGCGATTGATGCAGGTCAGGCAATTGCTGGATCAGTCCAGGGAGGCTCCGGGATTGCCCTTGGGTTCGCTTCTCGATTCAATGTCGGCAGCACCCGAAACGGTTGAGACCGACACTGCATGGAGGATGGAAATCCGGTGACTCCGGAATTGCGGGTCTTTGGTTCATCGCAAGTCAATGGATTTCGCAAGTCCCAAGGCGCGCGGTCGATTCTTTGGCGCAATTGCAGGATGCGCGACGCCGGCTTCGATCGCTCCGAGTGGTGGCGTGGTTATAAATGACAACGGCGATTGGGAATCCGTGTCGATTGACCATGATCCAAAGGAAAACTGCGTTCACTCTTGACGTGAGGTGTGGGGCGTTCATCTTTTGCGAAAATCCTGGAGAAATTATGATGTGCCCATCTCAGTCTGGTATTCTGGCTTTGGAAGACGGTTCCGTTTTTCGTGGAATCGCGTTCGGAGCGTCCAAAACGGTTGTCGGAGAAGCAGTCTTCAACACAAGCATGACCGGGTATCAGGAGATTCTGACCGATCCCTCTTACTATGGTCAGATTGTGACCATGACCGCATCACAGATCGGAAACTACGGGATTAACGCCCAGGATCTGGAATCTGATAAGGTGCAGGTGACGGCCTTCGTTGTGCGGGAGTTGAGTCCGGTTGCCAGCAACTGGAGAAGCGAGAAGCCCCTCAGTCAGTTTCTGCAGGAAAACGATATTCCTGGCCTGAGTGGCGTGGATACCCGAACCATCACCAAGAAACTGCGTTTGGCGGGTGTGATGAAGGCTTGTGTGTCCACTGAGGGTATTTCGGACGAGGAAGCGGTGGAGCGCGCGCGCAACTGGACCGGACTCGTTGGGGTTGACTACGTGAAGGAAGTCACGAGTGCGAGCCCTTGGAAGTGGAGTGCGGAGTCGGATGAGAACACGCCGTTTTCGGTTCCCGGTATGGAGCGTTTCTGTGATCGACGCATTCCGCGGGATCGTCGATACCACGTGGTCGCTAGACCCGGCTCGAAAAGTATAGCGAAGGGGAAGTAAAGGTTTGATAAAAGCAAAAAACGCTGCAAGTATCTGTTTTGAAACAACTTAGAAACTTGTTAACCAGCGTTTTTATGCAGTTTGAAT
>JAPXRV010000149.1:0-6102 GCA_033813415.1 Opitutales bacterium
CCCCTGGAAGAAGGCTCTGCGGACACGTCCTTCGGCTCATCCGGGCCATTCACCCCAAAGGCAACAACCCCGAGATCGACGCGGTGATCCACCACATGGAAGCCATAGAGGAACCCGAAGCCTTCGCGGACACCGCCGCTTTCCTCTTCGCAGGAAACAACGCCGTCAAACAAACCATACTGGAATGCCAGGATGTCCGGCAGCGTTTCCAACTCCTCATCAGCGACCTTCAGGAACAGCGACTCGACAAATCCCATCGCAATCGCATGCAACACAACCTCAGCGACGACGATCTCAGCCGCAATTGAAAACCCGGGTCCAGCTTCCAGCATTTACTATGCGTGTGATTTCCTGCGTTTCAGCGGTGGGATGATAGATTAGGTCACAGGGCAATCCACAGGAAATGTGCTCTGCAGCGATGCTTCAACGGGATCCTCACGCGGAATTGGGTAAGAGCATCGTCTTGATCCTCCTCAGGATTTGAAATGCAAATTTTTCAATCGCATGAATAAATGCAACTGAATGTAAAAAGACTTCCTACTTATGACGCTTGCGCAGAGGCTCATAAGCTTGACGTTTTTTTGTGGTTTCGTTAGGAAAACTGAGCACTATACCCGTATATTATCGAACATCCACCTATGCTAACAAATCCCTTCCTTCGGCTCCGGAAACGGAGTGCCTTCCTGAGTATTGTCAGCCTCCTGCTCTTTTCGATCGGGGCACGCGCAAAACAGTGGGGTGACTACACGTATGAGGTGGTGAATGGGAACACCGTGACGATCACGGGCTATACCGGGCCGGGTGGCGCGATCACGATCCCCTCTGTCATCGACGAGAAGCCGGTCACTGCAATCGGGGAAAGGGCCTTTTACAATTGCTCCAGCCTTACCGGCAATCTTGTGATCCCCCAAGGCGTGACCTCGATCGGGGATAATGCCTTTTTCGAGTGCCCCTGGTTGATTGGAACATTGACGCTTCCAAGCACGTTGGAGAGCATCGGGGATTATGCCTTTGTGGGTTGCTCCGGTCTGACTGGGAATCTGGTGATTCCCGAAGGCGTGACCTCGATCGGGAACCAGGCCTTTGAAGGGTGCTCCGGCCTAGCTTCGGTGACCTTCAAGGGCCATGCCCCTGAACTGAAGGGGAGTCCGTTTGCCCGTATGGCTGACAACTTCAAGGTATACTTCCGTCAGGGGAAAGAGGGTTTCACGACCCCAACCTGGCAGGGATACCCCTGTGAGGAAATGTAACCAACCGTGCCCCGCGCTTCCGCATCATCGGTGACAAGACCATAAAGGCCGGACAAACGATCACCTTCGAGGTCATCGCGGATGACGAGGATGCAAATTCGCTGGAGTATTCCGCCACGAATCCTTGAGTCTCACAGCGCCATGGATGAAGCGGACTTCATCCATGCGGTTTAGCTTACCCACCCGCGGTTATGGTTGTCCACTGGATGATGCAAGCCTCGGGTGCGGTGTTTAACCGAAAACCGTATTCAAACATCGCTCGCGGCGCAATCGATCACTGTTGATGGATTTGACGAGTCCATGAACTCTCGCAGAGTCTTCCATGGAACATTTCCCGTTAGGGCGGATGACTACGTATAGTGTTTGAGTGGGGTCAACCCATGAGGGCTTTTCCCGGCATAGGTGATCATGGTCCATCACCTCCCCGCAACCGATGCTCTGCCGTAGCTGTTCAAGCGGTTGTGGCGTGCAAGTGGGTTGCAGTATTCCGGGAATTGACCCGGAATCTCCAAGGTCATCTCCCGAATCCGACCCCGTGTCTACAAATCAACCTTCATGTCCGAGCGGAGGGAATCTGGCTTGAGACTCCATGGTTGGGTAAAAACCATCATTCACGAGATACAGAAATAGTCCGATCGCTGCGGGAAAATAGGCACTCTGAAGATAGATCCAGTAATGCGAGCTCATCTTGAACCATTTTGACCCTGAACCTATCCGTTTCTCCTTCTGAATAGCGGACGAATACATCATTTCCTTTCTTCGTCCATGTTCCTTGGGCGAACTCTGTCTCCCAACCAAGCCCATCGTCTGTTGGGATTCCATAGTAGACCCTTTTCCATGTGAATGTCCCGTCTGCTTTGAGTTCTATGGTGTCAACTACGTCCAAACTGACTGATTCGTAGCATCCAACGACGCTGACGGAGTCGATATGTTTGATCGAAATACATGAGCACAACAGAAGGAAGGAGAATGTCAGAAGTATCTTCATTCAGTTGGCTGGCACTCTTACCAGTTGCCATTCAAAGGCAACGAACAGGGGGAACGGGGTAGGATTTGACTCACGTGGTCAAGGCTGGATAGGTTATGATGGTTTTGCAATCGGGAAAGCACTGGTTCTGCTGGAGAATGGAGTTGTGCTGATGGGATTCGGACTACCCAACCGTCGTTCAAATCCCGGATTAGGAACAGGGCTCGGATGGAACCCTAATGGTTGGGCTCACTCTTCATAGTGCTTCGAATAGTTCGGACCACACTTCGACGGAATCTTCGTCTCGGACATCCCAGGACTTGATCGAATCTTTTCCGTCGATGAAGAAATGGCCGGCAACACCGTCGTATCGCGAGTAGGTTCGTTTTTTGTATTTCAGAACTTCGCCTTCGCGGAAATCATCACGCATCGCTGAAAACGACTTCTTCACGCGATAGCTTCTTCCGGCTTCGAATGGCTCTGTGTTCCGTGTCACGCTCATGCTGCTTTCTTTGCCCAACGTCTAAATTCAGGGGCGCGTTTTTTGGAATGATGGGTTAGGCTTATGCGTCAGCAAAGTAAAAACTCCTTGTGGTCGGATTCCATCACGACCAGAAAGAACTCTGCCTCATCAACTTTGAAGGTGTCGTTGAATCGGAAGTTTGCTTCCAAGATATCAACTCGTTTTGCCATGCACGGAAAGCCCTCATCATTACACTTCTTGTATAACGCATCTGCGCCAGACCCTGTTGCAAATAGCCGTTCCCATTGCTTATCAAGTTCAACAGCTGCAACGCTCTGGAGTTCTTGAAGAAGTTGAACAATCTCGTTCTTGATAATGTCTTTCCATCGATCAGCCAACTCAAACTTAAGGCCGTATTCAAGTAATCGTTTGCTATATGAGCGAGCTCCGAGCGTTGTATACGCTGAAGTAATCAATAAGAATGCGCGAGACACGCCGTCTTGTATGATGCGCTTGTTTGACAGATCAGCAAGCGCTCCTGAATCTTTGGCTTGCCGCAGGTAATTGCGCGCCAAATCAGTCGCCTGGTCAAATTTTGAAGAACGAGAGAACAAGTCTGCAAGATAGACTTTCGGAAGATGCAGCGAGTCGGGGTAGCGAACTACAAACGCTTCCAGAAGATCAAAGGCAGATGAAATTCCAAGTTCGAACATCGATGCGGCAACCCACGCCAACAAATGCTCTTCAGATTTTCTGTCACAATAGGCTTCCCGGGCGATGTTCTCGGCTTCTTTGAGTCGAGATTCATTTAGCGCGGTTCTGATGCGCTCTTCGTAGCTGGCCTTTTTTCCGAAACCGAACATCGATACTCCTTGTGCGCCTAACGTTTGATATCAGACACGGCGTGACAACGCCACGCCGTTGTTCTGTATAGACATGCGTGTGCTCAGCATTGGCATGAAGTCAACGGGGTTTGAGTCCTCTGCATGAATACCAGAACATAGAGATCTCAAAAAAAATACCATCTGAAGCGAAATCGGGAAGGGTAGCTGATCCGGGGGAGGAAGGCTAGAATAAAACCGCACTCAACAACCAATGGTTGGGATTTGTCCGTAGACAAGAGAAATGTGGGAGAGGTTGATGTAAAAATGGCTGGAGAATGGAGTTGTGCTGATGGGATTCGGACTACCCAACCGTCGTTCATGTCCCTGGATTAGGGCGAAGTCCGGCTGGAGACTCCATGGTTAGAGGATTTCACGTGACGTACAGCACTCCTTGGAATGCCCAAAGATTGAATACCGTTGCGACAGCCCATGGGGCAGCCGCAATGAGGTGCACAATTCTCAACTGACTGTGACGGACCTTGCCAATGATGACGCTGATAACGGATCCGATGGATGCGCCGAGCGTCACGGCGGCGAGAAAGATCGGTAGGGACAGGGGAGTAGGGCCAAGCTTGCTGGAAGCAAATGCAAGCATTAGCCAGATGTTGCCACCAGACACCAACAAGGATGTGATCATCCATTTCATATCATCTCATTCCCTACGTCAATGTGTGGCAAAGCGCGAATCGACGTTGCCTGCGTCTTCCGGTTCTGCCAGATTATCATTTAGAATTCCATGTGCTTAGGTTTGATATCGAGACTCTGAATACTTCTGCATTTGAATCCGTGTCAAAGAATCGGACGGTGTCACCGTCTTGCTCAAAACTCATATACCCATTGGATACAGGATTCGTTTCGATCGCTCGAAACCATCCTTGTTTCTGTTTCGTGTAAATCGATAGAATACAGCTATCCACACCTGAAGTGAATTGCCGCCGAATGATCGCTAATTGATCGTCTCCATTTTCAAGGAGTTCAATTTCTCCACCTCCCCAAGAGGATCTGGCAAATGCCTCGAGGGTCTCGATGTCCGGAAACCCGGATTCATCTTCGGATGCCAGCAACTGACTAGATCCCAGTATCGAGGTGGCAAGTATGATTAGATGAATGATCTTCATTCCATTCCACAGAACAGGGTTACCAATTCCCATTCACAGGCAATGAACAAGGGAAACGGGGTAGTGATTGATTCACGCGATCAAGACTGCAAAGGTTTCAAAGGTTTTGCAACCGGGAAAACACAAGTTCTGATGGAGAATGAATTGATGACTGAGGTCATTCGGACCACGGATACCCACCCGGAAAATGCTTCCTCTCACTGAGGCCTCTAGGCACAAAGGGTGAGGAAATGAAATGAACCACAGATAGGGATGATCAGGACCGGTAAGGGGCCTCCGGGAAGATCACCCTGCTTGTTGATCTCGAATTGTCCGGGGTAGTAGCCCATTGGATTCGAGGCTTGTCATGCGAGGGATTCATCGGGTAGTCTCAATCCCTCCCGCATGCATACCCTGCTCTCTCACCTCGTTCATGATCTGCGATGCTGTCCATGCGGTTGCAGTCTCCGTGTAACTGATGCCCAACCTGACACCCGGATGTCCGGCAGTAACTACATGACAAATCGGAATGACCTTGGGGTAGTCTGTTCCGGTTCATGTATCGTTGTGACTTGTCGAAAAACGTAACATTGACACCACTTCATGCTCCTCTCCTCTTGCGTATGCAATTACTCCACTACGATTCACTAACTTCACCTACTATTCTGTCCAGCAATGAAAAGCCATGTCTCAGTGTTTATTATTGGAGTCCTATCTGGTGTGTTGATGGTCCTGCTTGTTAACGACTATATCAATGCACATATTGTTCCCGACGTCAGCATAGAGGTCCCACGTGATCCAGTATTTGTTGGTTCAGAGTTTTCCATAAAGGTAAGGCTCACGGCAAACCGGAGAGACTATGTGTATTTGTCATCAGACATCGGAGATAATATCAAAATTGTTGGTGGATCACAGACCACGATTATGAGATCCGAAAGAAACAAGGTGATGTTGCCCGTTGAATACCAATTTCGCGCCGTGGCAAAACAATCGGAGTCAATCGACGGAAAACTGGACATTGAATTTCCTGAACTCAAACAGCGTATATCAACCATAATAGAAGATAATCGTGCAGAACTACATTTTCAGATAAGTCTATTTGTAATGGAGTTTCTCCGGAAGGATATTTCCAGTGAGTCCGATGTGAGTATTATCACAATAACTGGATCAGAGTATCAGTCCAAGATGGTATCCATCTAATCTGGAATGGGAAAAATCCTGACGTATTGTAATCGATTCTCGATGGAACATATCCAGTTGTTTCGGAGCATAGGATTCAGGACATCCCGAATTACTGATGACACCCGAATCATATGTAAGCGTCCGAAGATCGACCTCATTCCCGTGGGAGGGAGCAGGTGGTAGAATGGGAGGATGGAAGCAGAAAGAGTTGAGTTATGCTCGAGCGTGGTGAAGCGGGACCGGCGGGGACGCCGGTTTG
>JAPXRV010000150.1:0-5985 GCA_033813415.1 Opitutales bacterium
GGTAGAGTCGAATCGCGGGCTTCGGAGGTTCCCGGACTTAAACTGCCGACATGGGAGGATGTCGTGAACCGGAATTATCACGAATGGGATCGTCCACGCTCTGTCGTTGATACAGCCGGAAGATCCGAAGATGAATCATTCGCATCACTACTCCAGATTATCGGCAGAAAATGAAGGGATTGGTTTCCTGAAAACACCCATCCCGATTCACGTCCATTGAGCCCATCGGGCGAACGTTGTTGATAGAAGATTCTTTAACATCGCTCACAAACTTCGCTGGATGCGCTTGCCATGGCGGCCTCGCCACAAGGAGCGAAGAGGGTTAACCACGAAATGCTCGAAAACCACGAAAGAAGAATGTAACTCTCACAAAGGCTCAAAGACACAAAGGACGACGGCTGATCACTGGCACTATTTCATCGGAATGTCTTTCTATCAGCCTGAACGACAAGCAATCATCCGCAGATTGAAGATCCCCTTCTCCACCCTTCGTGCTCTCTGCGCTCTTCGTGGTGATCATATCTTCTTCAATCCTGTAGATCCTGTTAATCCTGTCCAAAACAAGAATGAGAAAACCGACAGGATTAACAGGATGATTTTGGAACATCGCTCGCGAGGCTCGCTAGAAGCCATTCGGGCCACATACGTTTTGCTGGTGCAAAACAACAGACTAAGCATTCCAATCTTCCGGAGGGGGTGGCTTCAGCCATCCTCTGTACCCATACCCACCAGCCATCCAATCGCTTGCGGATGAGCGGGGACGCTCATCCCTACCCGCAACAGACCATCCCATAGTAGCGGGAGCATCCCTGCTCGCGCCCTTCATTACCATCTTTCAAATGGTAAGCATTAGCTCCCCCTACTCTGAAGAGAGCGACGGGCTTGGTCATGAGCGTAGTCGAATGGCTGAAGCCGCCGCCTCCGGCGCAACGTCCAATTTCGTGGTTTTCGGGTATTTCGTGGTTGAGTATCTTTTCTTCAATCCGGTCCGGGATCAAAATCCAAGAATTCCAGACGGAAAGCTCTCGCGTTCCGCTACGGGGGCAGTTGCGGATCCAGCAAGCCGGATCAAACGGGTGTGAGTCTTCTGGAATGGTGGCGATGAAATCTGACAGTTGAGTGATTGCCCATGGATAATCAGTCTCAGGAGGAAAGGAAAAAGAACAACAAGTCACGCCCCTCTCGACAAGTTGCCCAGAACCGGGAGCCCACTCAATCGCGGTAGCCCCACAATCTGAAAGGATCGGCTGAATAACGGCCCGTTGCTCCTGAAATATGCGCTTGTCGATGCCCCTCTTTCTCGGCTATTCCTCCAAGGCGTGACCAAAGATCTGCCATCATCGTCCACCTTTCTTCCATGCCTTCTGCTCGGGGCGATGTCGATCCATGCTCAACCCGTGGAGATAACCACCAGCGACACCATGGAATATGACGAGCAGGCACGCACCCTCCTGATCAAAGGGGATGTCGACATACGGCAATCCCCTTTCCGGATTCTGTCGGATGAGGTGAGTATACGGCAGGATCAGGCCGATATTCTTGCGGACGGGCACGTGCGCATCCTCTACGATACAACTGCTGAAAACAGCCGGTTTGTCTTCCCCGAACTCCGCTCGGGAGCCGAACTTTTTTCGGACTCATTTCAACCGGATGCATCTTCCGAACGTGAGTTGCTGAGGGCCAATCGGGTGCGCTTTCTTCCCGAATCACGCGTTATCCTTCCCGAAGGACCTGCTGAGATCCAATTCGGGATTGCCCGGCTCATCGGAGAAAACCTCACGATTGACCTTGGCAACAACCGGATCAAAGCCCCGCGCTACCGCATGGGATTCGAGAATCTCTTCATCTCAGGCCACGATGTTGAGATGAAAGGTGAAGCCATCGAAGCGGGAAAGACCCGCTTCTTCTTTGGAGAACCTGAAGCTTTTTCGTTTCAAGGCAGTGCTGAAAGCATGGCGAAACAAGAAGATGATGTGGTCACGCTTCGGAAGGTCTGGCTTAAGGTCGGAAAAGTTCCGGTATTCTACCTGCCCTATCTCAGCTACAACATCCGGCACACCGTTTATAATATTGAAGCCGGAGCGGGATACAGTGGTGATCTGGGATACTTGCTTGAACTACGGCCTTACTACTCACCCTGGACCTCCACCAGGTTCTTCACGGATGTAAACACCTACAGCCGCCGAGGAACACTGATCGGTCCGGGCTTGAGTATCGACATCAATGACAGGCTCGGACACTTCGTGCGGACGAGGATCGAATCCGGAGTCATCCGGGATTCGGGCGAACTGGGAGTGGACAGTCTCAATCGCCCGATCGACGAAAACAGGGGGTTTTTGAATGCGTCGCACATCCACCGGTATCCCGATGGAATGGCATTCATGGCTCAGGTTCAGGCATGGAGCGATTCGGAGATTGTCCGGGATTTCGACACCGGAACGTTCCGGAAATACCAACAACCCGAGAACTTCGCATCCTTGCGTTTCCCGCTTGGCGACTGGGTGTTCAACGCCGTGACGCGATTCCGGATCGAGGACTTTGAATACGCCACTGAGCGCATTCCCGAGCTTTCAATCGACCTCCTTCCGACCCCACTTCCATGGGCCGGACTCTACCACGAACTCAACCTGTCCGCATCGCGACTGCGGGACAATAATCCGGACCGCACATATCCGGCTGAATATGACCGGTTCAAGGGCAACTACCGGATCGCCAGACCCTCGGCCATCACGCCATGGCTTGACTGGACCCCTCTCCTCACCGCCCAGATTTTGTCTGCAGAGAACCGCTCGGATCAGCCGGATGAGCCCACTTCATGGGAACGCCAGACGCTAGAGGCCGGCTTCGACTTCACCCTTCACGCATTCGCCGACTGGCAGATCAACAACCGGATTTGGGATGTGGACAGCATCCGGCATGTCGTCAAGCCAACCCTGCAATATCGCAACATCCTGATCGGGAACAACGAAGACGAATGGAATCCCGGCATCGAGACTCCGCTCACATCCACCGGCGTTCCTTTCCGCGACTTCTTCAGTATGCGGGCACTCGAAGGGATACGGGAACACCAGTTGATACGCGTCGGGGTGAGCAACTCTGTCTTCACCCGGTCTCATATCACCAAAAACCTCCGAACCATGCTCGATCTTGATCTGTATCATGACACGATCATACCCGGAGATTCCCATGCGCCAACAAGCCACCTCTTATCTTCAATCACCCGGCTGCGCCCCGCCTCCTGGCTAAGCTTTGACCTGGAGACCAGATGGGACAGCAAAAACCTCGACCTTCAGGATCTCTACGCCCGAAGCTCGCTGATCAACGGCGATTTCTGGAGACTCGATATCGGAGCCTTCTTCCTCGATGGTCTTCACGAACAGTATCAGGCATCGCTTGATACGAAGCTGACCGAAGGCACCCGCGTATTGGTATCGGTATCCTACAATGCCCGAACCAGCCAATTCTACGAGCAGATGATCGGCTTCCAGTTTGCGGTCGCCAACCACTGGGACATCCTGCTCAGTGTCAGTCAACGCGACGGAGCGACCCGCAACAACGACCTGCGCTGGGACATCAAGATCGTAAACGGACGATTCTGAACGCATCCCATCGACCATTTCGAACAACGGATATCACCCGATGACACCCAAACTCGCATCTCTCTGGAACCCGACCGAGTTCCCGGTGAAGCTTCCGGTGTTTGAAGGCCCTCTGGATCTGCTCATCTTCCTGATCCGCAAAAACGAAATCGATATCTACGACATTCCTATGGAAGTCGTCACCCGCCAGTATATCGATTATCTGGAGACCATGGATCACCTTAACCTCGAGGTTGCCGGCGATTTCTTTGTGATGGCATCCACGCTCATGTACATCAAGAGCCGGATGCTTCTACCGCCAAGGGAACAACCTCCGGAAGAGGAAGAGGATGATCAAAATCTGGATCCCAGATGGGAACTCGTGCAGCAACTCCTCGAATACCGGCGATACAAGAGCTTGGCGGGAGACATCGAAGATCGCATTGAGAAACGCACCCGGATGGTGGACCGGATTGTCCACAGCGATGAAGAAGCTACAACGAACCCCCGACCGCTTCACCCAGTCGATCGACTCGATATCTGGAACGCCATCAACATGGTCTACCTGCGGATCGCCGACAAACTGCGGGTGGGCGAAATCATGGATGAACCTGTCACCGTATCGGAACGCATGGAGTTTGTCCTCGAAAAAATGAAGACGTGCGGGAGGTTCCATTTTTCGGAACTGATTTCCCCGGATTCCACTCTCATAATGGTAGTCACAACATTTATCGCGATCCTTGAATTGACGCGTCTGAGGAAACTCCATCTTCAGCAACCCGAGCCTTTTGCCGATATTGAGTGTATCGTCTGCCCGGATTGAGAAACCGTCCATCCAGTACTTGCAAATCTTCAGGACATCAGCAGCTATAAGACATGCACAGAGCACCCGATAGGAACAACTACTTGATTGGAGTGGGGCTTGATGCCGGGGATGGGCACAAGCGCATCACTCAGGGCGAAGCGTTTTCGATCGTCGGCGGTTCGGAAGAAACCCATGACCGGTTGACCGAAACAGTCATCAAAACTTCGGAAGAATTGTCGACCAAGGGTCGCACCATCCGTGATGCAGACCCCGAGGAAATCCGCGATCTCGTAATGAAGCATTCCTCATGATTACCCTTTAAGCCCTTCATCATGAACTCCCCTGAATCCGACCAGTTGCACAAGTCCCCGGCACCAAAGGTCAAAGTGCTTCCGATAGCGCCTGTCAAAGTGAAAAAAGGAGTTCCAACCACTGCGATGCCCAAAGCGACTGGAGGGTTCAGACCCAAGGTTTCCGCTGGGACTCAAGTGGTCCGGGTTGCCCAATCAAAGTTGGGCACAACCACTGGTTCTTGGACAGACAGCGGATCAGGCAGTGCCAGCAAACCAACTGCCGAAAATTCTCCTCCCATTTCAAAAAAGGAGTATTCTTTCCTGTGGGATATTGCCTTCGCCGCGGTTGCTCTGGTATTTTCCTGCCTCATTCTCTTGAAATATTAACCCTCACGGATTCAATCCTACCTATGTCTGAAAACATCATTGACCTAAGTGCCGATTCCTTCGATTCGGCGATCGCTGAAAAAGGGCTTCCCGTCCTCGTGGATTTCTGGGCACCTTGGTGCGGCCCATGCAAAATGATCGCCCCTATTCTTGAGGAGCTGGCTACCGAAGCAAAAGGCAAGATCAAGATTTGCAAAGTGAATGTTGATAACAACAGTCAGCTCGCAAATCGCTTCCAGATTCGTGCGATTCCCACCCTTCTGCTGTTCCGTGATGGAAAAGTGGAAACCCAGATCGTCGGAATGACATCCAAGGAAGACCTCAAGAAGAAAGCAGGAATCTGATCTTCAACGGCCGGATTTCCTCCGGTCGATGTTGCGTTGAAGCTGGGTTTTTCGGGTGATCAATTCCATCAACTCAGCATCACCTTCATACATTTCACGAGAGACCCGGAGGTCGATTTTTTCGATCTCTTTGCGGTCTCTTTTGTTTTCCAAGCGCTTCAGACAGTCCAGAAACTGCTCATCCGGTTCATCCAATGGGCTCTCATCCGCAAGAATGTGGAAGTAGATTCCCCTTTCCTGTTCAGTCTCAGCAATGAGGTCCGAGTTTTCACCCGGGATCCAATCCGGATTCTCACTGAGCTCGGCAAGCACCCGGGTCAACAAAACGCCTTCCAATGTATCCGATGAGACCGAATCCGGGTCAATCCGCATGAGATCCGGACTCTTGCGGATACTCTCAAATCGTAAAATCAACACCAGCACCGCGGCCTCCAGACTTCCCGGAGCAGACGGCAACCCTTCAGCGACCGGTCCATCCGACGACTCCGGGAGGGGTTCCTGATACATCTCCTGACGTTGGGCGCGCCCCCGTTTCTCTTGCTTGAAGCGGACATAATCCTCCCTCAAGGGCTGCCGGT